>DATDGT010000406.1:0-9165 GCA_036521975.1 Bryobacteraceae bacterium | reverse complement strand
CGTCAGGCAATCGCCAAGACCACTGCCGTTGCCCTCGGACGTTTGGATCAACAAGCCGGTACCAAACGGCCAAAAGACAAAGGAAGAAAGTCACTAAATTCCCATGCCAGGTGTCTCAAAGTGCTTGACACGCGCCGTTCGCGTTCGCTGACGTTCAGGTCGCTATCCTTCGATGTCCTCCATTTCAGAGCTTCATCCAGAGCTTGTGCAGGCAGCAGCGCGGGTTCCTGTCCGCCGCGCGTACCATTCCAAATCGACACAAACACATGGAATTGCTGACGCCATAGGAGAAAGTCGCGGTCCTCGCGCAGCCAGTTCCTCAAAGTCTTCCAATTACGAATTAGCGCCTCGTGAGCTACTTCAACCACTTCCTGGTCAGTATTCGGATCGCGCGAAGTGACTAACAGCCATACCCCTGGCGACGCCAGCTTCAAGCTGACTTGCCACCCGATTTCCTCGATTTCCCGCCGGGTGGCTCGCTGCCGCGTATCCGCGCCCTCCATGTCCGCGGGGGATACTCGAACCAAGCGCCCAAATAAAGTGCGGGTGGCCCTTTTTTCCGTCTCGGAGAAATTGCTGTATATTCCTTCGGCCTTGTCTCCTATCGCGCCGGTGAGGCCACCGAATCCCTCGTACGCGCCGGAGGTGAGGATGCCGTTGCGCCGCTCGCCCCACAACTGGGAGAGTGCGTACTCGAGAAGAGGCAGGCTGCCAGGCGAGCTGTTGACGTCATTCAACATTCGGCTTACTAACCCGGGTTCAAACTTCAGACCCACCAATCTTGCGGGAGTCTCGATTGCGCTCTCCAGTTCCTCTCGAACCATAGGCCCGAGCGCGATTTGGCCACTATTCAGCGCGTCCGAAAGCGCGCGGCTGGCATTAAGGGCTTGGCCGTAATAATCGGCCCGAAGGGTTATCAGGACGGTTACCGGCGCGGACCGCGTCGAAGTGAGCAAGTCTTCGAGAAACTCGGACCGCTCCTGGATCTGTCTCCGTGCGTCCTCCTTAGCCTTGTCGTCCTGCAGGTCTTCGACTTTCGGCGCCAGCGTAAAATACTCTTCAAACTGATCCACGATCAGCAGCAGGCGGTCGGAGCCGCGCGTGCGATCCAGCGCGCGGACCAATGTGGCCGCCAGGATTCCATTACGCTGCGCCAATGCTGTTGCCAGCTCTCCGGCTTTGGCGATGCGTGTTACTTCGGACAAATCCGGCTCCAGAAGAGGAACCAGAGCCGAGGCGAGCCGGAGCCGGGGATTATCGCCGGGCGTGAAGGTGATGGCATCCCAGGCCGGTGATCGCATGCGCCGCAGACGCGGCAAGAGGCCCGCCAATACCACGGACGATTTGCGCCTGCTCTAGCGCTTGCGGCCACGGCAAACCAGCCACCAGGTTGTCACGATCCAGAAAGGTGCGAATGCCACGCAACTCCAATTTGCGACGCACCTCGAGCACGGCATCTTGGTCCTGACGGTTGTAGCTCAGGAACAGGTCGTACGTCACACCGGCCGTTGCCGTGGTCATGGTATTGCCAGTTCTGGAAAATTGTAGCGTTTCAGTTCGCGGTCGGGATCAGCCACCGGCCCGAATGCGGCTTCCGACGGTCCTTCTGAACATGCGCGGAATAGCCAAAGGGTGTTTCCGCCATCAAACGATTCCGGCCCATTTAAGTCAACATCGGCACGATGGCCGTTTGCCGATAGCATGCGTATATGATTGATCCCGGCCCAGTGTTCCACGTGGAACATTCAAGCATTCAAACGTTAAGTTCCGCAATCAATTCGATCGCAGCCGCATGAAAGCCCATTTCACCTTCATTCTGTTTCATTCTGTTTCATTCTGCCTCCATCTGACCCCAAAATTTCGTTTTCGCGACCAACCGATCGTGGGTGCACAGGCCAAAGCATGTGCCACCACGGTGCCGAACCCCACCGCACGAAATGTAGAAACTCCAGACGGAGGCTGAAGCCTTCGTTGCAGGCTTAAAGCCTGCTCCACCGTATGGGGCGCTCCCTGACGGTCGCGGCTCTGTTTAAGACTAGAGCGCTAACTGTTTTGCGATGGCTTCGGCGATCTTCTGGCCGTGGAACCGGCCATTTTCGATGAAAATCTCGTTGGTGTGCATGCCGGCGACCAGCACTCCGGCCAGGAACATTCCTTTACGGTCGCTTTCCAGCGTTTCCGGATCGGTGAAGGGCTTGTGCGAGGAAGGATCGAAACGAATGCCGTGGGCGGCCAGGAATTCGGTGTCCGGGCGATAGCCGGTCATAGCGAAAACGAAATCGTTGTTCAGCTCTTTTTCGCCTTCCGGAGTAGAGAGGCGCACGCTGCGCGGACCGATTTCCAACACATGCGAATGAAAATAAGCCGGAATCTCTTTGTTCTTAATCCGATTTTCGATATTAGGCTTGATCCAATACTTCACGTGGCGGTGAATTTCGCCGCCGCGAATTACCATAGTCACGCGCGCGCCCGTCCACCAGAGCTCCAGCGCGGCGAGGCACGCCGAATTTTTCGCGCCTACCACCAGGACGTCCTGATTGTAGTAAGGGTGCGGCTCCTTGTAATAGTGAATGACTTTGGGGAGTTCCTCGCCAGGGACGTTCAGTAAGTTGGGCACGTCGTAATAGCCAGTGGCGAGGATGGCTTTTCGGGAGCGGTATTGATGTGGGCAGCCGTCGCGATCGATAGCGTGAGCGATGAACGCTCCGTCCTCGCCCGAGACTTTTTCGACGCGCTGATACTGGCGGATATCGAGCTTAAAAAGATCGGCGACGCGGCGGTAATATTTGAGCCCCTCCGCGCGCACGGGCTTTTCGTTCAGCGACGTCATGGGAACCCCGCCGATTTCGAGCAGCTCGGGAGTCGTGAAAAATACCAGATTGGTCGGATAGTGATAGAGGGAATTGACGACGCAGCCCTTATCGAGGAGGACGGCGCTCGCGCCGCGGCGCTTCAATTCGATGCCGCACGCTAGCCCCGTTGGGCCGGCCCCGACGATGACGGCGTCGAAGGCTTCCACCGGCTACAACATCCCCTCGACTGTGGAGTAAACCTGCGCCAAAGCTCCGGCGAGCGCAGAGGGGTCTTTGCCGCCGGCTTCGGCCATATCCGGCCGGCCGCCGCCTTTGCCGCCCACCGCCTGCGCGACCGCGCCGGCGAGCTTTCCGGCATGGACCTTGCCCGTCAGGTCCTTCGTGACGCCCGACACGATCGCGATCGTGGAATCCTCGGCGGAGGCGAGCACAACTACCGCGCTCTTCCATTGATGGCGGAGGGAGTCGACGGTAACACGAAGCTGCGCGCGATCCAGTCCATCGACGCGCGCCGCCAGCACTTTGACGCCTTTCATCTCGCGAGCCTGATTTTCAAGCTGTCCCGCCTTCGCTTGCGCCAGTTGCGTTTTGAGCTGCTGATTTTCGTGCTCCAGGATTTTCTCGCGGGCCAGAACCTTTTCCACATCGACGCCCTGAAGCCGAGCCAGTTGCGCCTGCGCATCCTGAAACCGGCGCAGCGCGCCCTCGCCCGTAAGGGCTTCGATGCGCCGCACGCCCGCCGAAATCGAGCCTTCATAAACGATCTTGCAAACGCCTATATCGCCGGTGCGGACGACGTGCGTGCCACCGCACAACTCGTTGCTGAAGCCGTCGATCGATACGACGCGCACGCGATCGCCGTATTTTTCGCCGAATAAAGCCATCGCACCCGTTTTGATGGCATTGTCCAGATCCATCACGTCGGTATGGACTTCCAGATTGGCCAGGATCTCTTCATTCGCTAACCGTTCGACCTCGGCGATCTCATCCTGATCCATGGCGGTGTAATGGCTGAAGTCGAAGCGCAGACGAGCCGGCTCGACCACACTGCCACGTTGTTTGACGTGGTTCCCAAGAACTTTGCGCAGAGCTGCGTGGAGCAGATGCGTGCCGGTGTGATTGCGCATCGTGGCGTGGCGCGCCACGGCATCCACGCGTGCGACGACCACATCGCCCGGTTTCAGAGGGGCGAGCATCTTGACCTTATGCACCGCCTTTCCCGGCGCGGGAGAATACGTCGTTTCCACCACCGCCACGGGTTCCCCGGTGTCTTTGGAAACCAGAACGCCGGTATCGCCCACCTGGCCGCCGGATTCGGCATAGAAAGGCGTGCGATCCAGGGCGATTTCGCCGTCAAGTACGGCCGTCACCGTGGCCTCGGCTTCGAGCGTGCCGCGGCCGATGAACTCGCTTTTGGGCAGCGCCTGATAAATCGGGTTGATCTGCGCCTTCTCCGCTCCCTTCCAGCTTGCGCGGGCGCGGGCGCGCTGCTTCTCCATTTCGATCTCGAATCCATCGCGATCGATCGAAAGCCCGGCTTCGCGCGCCATTTCTTCTTGCTCGTCGAGCGCGAGGCCGTAGGTGTCATAAAGCGCAAACGTGGACGTGCCAGTGATAACCCCCTGGTCGGCTGCTTCGGCGGCAGTCCTAAACCACTTCTCCGCCACCTGGAAGGTAGTCGCGTAGCGATGCTCCTCTTCCTTCACCACCCGCGCCACGCGCTGCACGCTTTCCATCAGTTCGGGATAAGCATCGCGCATCTGCTCGGCGACGAACCCGGTGAGTTGGTACAGATACGGCTCGTCCACTCCGATCATCCTCGCTGTCCGCATGGCCCGGCGCATGATTTTGCGCAGCACGTAGCCGCGTCCTTCATTGGAGGGCAGAACGCCGTCATGAATCAGGAATTCCGTGGCGCGGGCATGATCGGCGTTGATGCGCAGGACGGTATCGGTCCGTTCGTCCTCGTTATAGGTCTTGCGAAATAACTCGCCGGCTTTATCGATTACAGGGCGCACCAGATCGGTATCGTAAACCCACAATTTGCCCTGCAATATCGTGGTAAGCCGCTCAAGCCCCATACCCGTGTCGATCGATGGCCTGGGAAGCGACGTGAGCTTACCGCTTGCGTCTCGATCATATTGCATAAACACCAGGTTCCAAAACTCGACGTACCGCTCACCTGGGTTATGCGGAAAACTTCTCCCCGCGTCGGCTTCCGGACCGAAGTCGTAGAAGATCTCCGAGCACGGTCCGCATGGACCGGTCTCGCCCATTTGCCAGAAATTGTCCTCTTCGTTCAGTCTGGCGATCCGCTCTTTGGGCACGCCCGCTACTTCCTGCCAGAGCCGCTCGGCTTCATCGTCTTCGCGAAAAACGGTCACGTAGAGTCTGTCTTTGGGGAGACCATATTCCTGGGTGAGCAGCTCCCATGCGAAGGCGATGGCGTCGCGCTTGAAATAGTCGCCGAAGGAGAAATTCCCCAGCATTTCGAAAAAAGTGTGGTGGCGGCGAGTGTAGCCGACGTTATCCAGATCGTTGTGCTTGCCGCCGGCGCGAACGCATTTCTGCGAGCTGGCCGCGCGCGTGTAGTCGCGTCTTTCCAGGCCTAGGAAAACGTCCTTGAACTGATTCATGCCCGCGTTGGTAAACAGCAAAGTGGGATCATTGGCGGGCACGAGCGACGAACTTCGCACCACGCGATGCCCTCGCGCGGCGAAATAGTCAAGGAACTTCTGGCGTATTGCGGAGCCTGTCATTTTGGGTCCGGCCCTTCGGGGCTTACAATTTCTATTCTGGCATGGTGCATACCTTTGCGGTGTCGTCGGCCTCAACGCCGACTGGGACTGGTAGAGCAAGCTTCAGCGCACAGCGCCCGGCGCGGACCGAGCGCTCACCAAAATCGCTGACTCCGCGCCGCGCCGGGCTGCGTTTTGCGCTGAGTCAGTGGAGAGCTTGCAACCCGGGCTTCAGCCCGGTTCTGGACGGGCTGAAGCCCGGTTCTGGACGGGCTGAAGCCCCCACCAGCCAGGGCTAGAACGATCTCCCGATCTTTTCCCGAGCAAGAAACGTCTAATGAGTGGAGGGTTGTGGCCAGCCGGTCCTGGGCGAGGTTGTAATGTTCCGGCAACTTATAGCGTCTATTTTGCATCTCAAGAAGGGAGAGGTCCCTCTTGACGGCCATGGTGTGGCCATGTCACGATCAATAGATTGGTTCCTGGCGCCTAGATTGGGCCGACCCTAAAAAGAAAATGGTAAGATTTGAAGAACATATCCCGGATCCTGCCAATTCGCTAGGGGTAGCGGACGAGCACTTGGATTTCGAGCCCGATTTTCACGACTCCGAACAGGAGCCTACCGCCGAAGAACATCTCGACGGACCCATTTCAACCGACGACCCGGTCAGGGTATACCTGAGGGAAATGGGATCGGTGCGCTTGTTGAACCGCCAGGGCGAAATCGACTTGGCCCGGCGGATGGAACGCGGTAAGTTGCGGTTGCGAAAGGCGCTTTCCCGTTCGCCACTGTCCTGGAGGCTGGCGCTCACTTGGATTGACGACCTTCGAAATTCGCGCGTGCGGCTGGATGAGGTGGTTGAGCTGGGCGCAGCCGACGAGGCCCTCCGGCAGGAAATAAGCCGGCGGTTCACACAGTTTATTTGCGACCACGAAGAAATCGCGAAGCTGGAGCGGAAGATCGAAGCTCTGCCCGAGCGGCACGTGCATCTGCGGGCGAAGTTGGCCAGGAAGTTTCCACGGCTTAAAGTCAAGTGCTCCCAGGAGTTACGAAAGATTCCTTTTACTCTGGACCGCTGGAAGCAAATGCGAGTGGAAGTCGACCATGCCGTCGGCGAAATGACGCGGCTGGAGTGGGAACACGCCAGTCCAAAACTGGATCTGAAGAGAAACGGCTCGAAAGCCCATCGGGACGTCAAGCGGGAACTCGCCAGGCTGGAACTCGGCGCTGGTGCCACGGCTTCCCAAATGCGGCACTGGCTGAATGCCGCCCGGCAAGGCGCGATTGAAACCGAAGCGGCCAAAGCCGCTCTGGTGGAGGCGAATCTTCGTCTGGTGGTTTCCATCGCCAAAAAGTACGTGAATCGCGGGTTGCATCTGCTGGACTTGATCCAGGAAGGCAACATCGGCCTGATGCGAGCCGCCGAAAAATTCGACTACCATCTGGGTTACAAATTCTCGACCTACGCAACGTGGTGGATCCGGCAGGCGGTGACGCGTGCTATCGCCGATCAATCCCGCACGATCCGGATTCCGGTCCACATGAACGAAACCCTGACCAAGTACCTCCGGATTTCGCGCGAGGCGGAAAAGGAACTCGGGCGCGCTCCTAAGGACGAGGAGATCGCCAGACGCATGGATACTACGGCCGAGAAGGTGCAGGAGCTGCGCGCCATCTCCCGCGATCCGGTGTCGCTCGACCTTCCCGTGGGAAGGGACGGCGAGTCGGTTCTGGGAGAGCTGATCGAGGACCGCTCGGCTGGTTCCATCGTCAGCCCACTGGTTGACCAGGAGGTGCGGAAAGGCGCTGCCGGAGTGTTGCGGACTCTCTCTCCGAATGAGGAAAAGGTGATCCGTATGCGCTTTGGCATAGGCTACGATCGCGAGCACACGCTGGAGGAGATCGCGCAAGACTTCGGTCTGACACGCGAGCGCATCCGCCAGATTGAGTTGAAGGGTCTGCAGCGGCTGCGCAGCGCTGAAAACGCGCAGCGCCTCCGCCCGCTCATGACCATTCAGTAAGGTGTGCCTCTTCCGCGCAGTTGGGTAGAGGTTTCTCTGGGCGCGATTCGCGCCAACTACCAGGCGATTCGTGAATTGGTGGGCGTGCGCGCCGAGATCATGCCGGTGGTTAAGGCCGACGCCTACCGGCACGGCGCGGTGGAAGTGTCGCGCGCGCTGGAAATCGAAGGCGCACCGTGGCTGGCCGTTTCCCACATCGAAGAGGGCGCGGCCTTACGTGACGCGGGCATTCAAACGCGCATCCTGGTAATGGCCGATTTCCCCGGCGAGACGGACGCCCTTCGCGGCTACCGGCTGACTCCGGTGGTGCATTCACTGAGCGATATCCCGAAGACGAAAGTTCCTTATCATCTGAAGATCGATACGGGCATGGGACGCCTGGGAACCACTGCGGCGCCGGAGGAGATCGTCCGCGCTGTGGCTGCGGGCGCGGCGCCGCTCGAAGGCGTCATGACGCATTTTGCCTCGGCGGCGAATTATTCGAGCTCGCAGACCTCCGACCAGATCGCGCGGTTCCAGACCGTGGTAGACACGCTATGCGCCGCCGGCCGCAAGCCGCGTTACATTCATTCTTCGGCGACGATCCCGGTCGCCTACGGCCGCTTGGAGGCGTGGGGCAACCTGGTGCGGCCCGGGCACGCCATCTATGGCTACGTTTCGCCGGTACGCGGCGCCGCGCCGCCTAGCGCACTGCGCGTGAAACCCGCGCTGACCTGGAAAGCCGCGGTGCTGGCGGTGAAGGATGTGCCGGCCGGGGCGCTGATCGGGTATGGGGGTATGCATCGCGCCGAAGGGCCAATGCGCCTTGCGGTGCTTGCGGCGGGCTACGCCGACGGCCTTCCGCATCGGCTTTCGAACAAAGGCGCCGTGATCGCTCAGGGCAAGTTGGTTCCAATTGTGGGGGCGGTCTCCATGGATCTGACGACCATAGACGCCACAGCCTGCCCCGAGCTGCGCCCCGGAGACTCCGTGTTGCTGCTCGGATCGGAAGGTAGCGTATCGATCGATGCGCAGCAGATTGCGCGCCTGGCGGGGACGATTTCCTACAGCGTGCTTTGCGGCATCAGCGCGCGGGTGCAGCGCGTTTACGTAGACTAGCCCGTCCGCTTCTCTGGCACAATTTTACCGGTGTGGAAACTATTTGTGCGCAGAAAACGATCTACTTTACGGCAAGCGCTCCACGAACCAATCCCGCGCGAGCGCCGCCACACTATCCAAAGCTCCCGGCTCTTCAAACAGGTGAGTTGCGCCGGGGATGATTTCGAGCCGATGTTCGTCCTGCCGCGGAAGCTGGGCCATCGCCGAACGGTTGAGCGCCAACACCAGACGATCATCGCCGCCGACGATAAACAGCGTGGGAGCAAAGACCCGTTTGAGGGCAGCGCCGGCCAAGTCGGGCCGGCCTCCGCGAGAGACCACCCCTCGCACGATATTGGGATGTGCGGCCGCCGCTACTAGCCCAAGTTCGTCACAGAAGGGCCGGAAAATCGGCTAAGCCCTTAAGAATCAGCTCAGGCGATTGCCGAGTCTACACTACATTCGCGATTCTGTTGGAACCGATCCGGGAGGGTCAACCGGAGTTGCTGCAACAACGA
>DATDGT010000405.1:0-57473 GCA_036521975.1 Bryobacteraceae bacterium | reverse complement strand
TTACCTGTATTCAGGCATTGCGCCGAGTCTGTATCGCGCGTTGCTCCGCGCCGTTTCCAAGGGATCCTTTTTCAACCGACATATTCGAAGCCACTTCCCTTATGTCAAAATCACGTCAGAAAACTAAACGGCATTGGGCTTCAGCCCGCGCACCGCTTCAGCGCCGCTTCCGAACAGTGGCGCTTTAGCCTCGCTCCCCCAGCGGGACTCAAGTCCCGCGCGGACTAAGGTCCGCCCTCCGGAAGCGACTTCAACCGAGCACCGCGGCGATGGCATTGAGATCTTCCCGGATTGCTTCTGCCCCGGTCGGGTCCGCAGTCTCGATCAACCGCTCCACGGTCCCGATGAGATGGTCGAAACGACGCTCGGCCTCAGCGCCAATGCCTGAAAGCGCGGCACTGACGCTCTGCTCCCATTGCGAGGTAAGCCGCGAAATATTGGTGTGCACGATATCCGGAATCAATCCGAGGAGATGGCGCCTGACTAAACCCTGGATGAGCGCCATGGGCAGAACGGGCGAAAGCAACTCCCAATTGCGATCGAAGACGGAACCGATTTTCACGTCCGGCGCGAGCGGCTCCTGAACAGCGATTTGAACCTCGGTTGTGCGGAGCGGCGTGCCGAAGGCCCGTTCGGCCCCCGCGGAAAGACGGTCGCGGAATTCCTGAAGCCGACGCAGTATTTGCCGTCCGGTTTGGTGGAGGTTCTGAAACAGCCGAGAGCGCTCGTCGCGGGAGACTCGGGCCAATTCCGCCGATAACCGGCGGCTCAGCCAGGCATCGAACGAGGTTAGAACGAACCGGGAACAAGGGAGCCTCTACGTTGTTTGTCAGGAGCCATCATTCCCGGAGTTGCGGGAGGGTTTTGGTAGAGCCCCATCACCTTGCCCTTACAGTGTAGAACAAGCTTTGTGAATCGGGAGGCTGTGACGCAAAGCCGGCCTTAGGGTCACCGGCGTGCCCTATCATAACCCCATGCGGGATTTTTACTTCTACGAGCCGTCGAAGGGCCACGGCCTCGCGCACGATCCCTTCAAGGCGATTGTCGCGCCGCGGCCCATTGGCTGGATCTCCACCCGCGACACCTGCGGCCGCGTGAATCTCGCCCCCTACAGCTTCTTCAATGCGGTGTGCGATCGCCCGCCGATGGTCATGTTCAGCTCAGGAGGCTGGAAAGATACGGTGGCGAATGTCGAGGCAACGCGGGAATTCGTTTGCAGCCTGGTCACCCGCGCCCTAGCGGAGCAAATGAACCAGACTTCCAGTACCCTGCCCCCAGGCATGAATGAATTTGAATTCGCCGGCCTCACGCCGCTGCCCAGCCGGGTCGTGGCGCCTCCGCGCGTCGCAGGCGCTCCCGCCGCCTTGGAGTGCCGCCTCGTCGAAATCATCCAGCTCCAGGATCTGAACGGCGCCAAGCTCGATCACTACGTCACCATCGGCCAGATCGTCGGCGTCCACCTCGACTGCGCCTACCTCAAGGACGGCATCTTCAATCTGCTTGCCACCCACCCCGTGCAGCGCGCCGGCTATCGCGACGATTACACCGAGGCGAACAGCGGCTTCCAGATGCGACGGCCGCTCTGAGGAAGAAGCTCCGCCCGTTGACCGTTCATCGGGCCACTCGTCAACATCCTGTCGATTATGTCGGGTCTTTTAAAAAGAGACATAGCCCGCCAACCTTCCTCGATCGAGCCCGCACCGGAAACGGTCGCGGCTCAAGCCCCCGAAGCGGGCATACGGCTTGTGAATGATCAGCACTGATCACCCGGGCAAGTTCCTGGGCGACCTGCGCTTTGGCTCCTTTGCGGTCCACTCCTTCGGCGCGTGCAGTCCTTCCGGCAGTTTAGTGAAGATGTCGCCGTGCGTTTCGCGAAGTTGCTCTTCGGTCAGATCCTCCGCTGTCGAAAGATCCGTGCCGCAGATATCGGCCTGCACGAGGTCGATTCCCAACAGCCGCGCACCTACCAGATTTGCACCGCTCAGATCCGCATGCCGCAAATCCGCGCCACGCAGGTTGGCCAACACCAGGTCGGCTTCGTGCAACTGCGTCCACGATAGGTTGGCCAAGGGCAAATTCGCGGCGCGCATCACAGCGTAGGAGAGGTCTGGCTTCACTTTAGGATTGTCCGCCCGCCACCGATTCCAAGCGTCCACGTCGCGCATCAACAGTTCGAACTGTTCCTTGTCCGCCACAGTCGCCTATTGTAACGTCCCCTGAAGAGTGGACGCATTCGAGCGGAGCAGAGTCATTCTGGAGCCCAGCCGTGAGATCACCGCGGGCCGTAGTGGAACGGAGGCCGGCCAAACTCGAAGGCTCCAAGATCGGGCGCCCTCCCTGTAAATCCATCGGTAATCGTCGGCAACTCGACGCCGGCGTCGATGGCGCTTGAACCCGCGCGGGGGCTGAAATCGAAGCCCGCGGGAGTGTACACGCGTTGGGGGTCGGCGGGGTCGGGCTTCGAAACGTTGGCGAAGACATCGTAGTCCACTAAGACGCTGTGCCGTTCCTGCCCCGTCGCCTCGCGGTAATCCTGTAAAGTCCGGTAGCGACGCTGGACGGGGTTCTGTCCGAAGGCGGCCATCGTGCCAAACGCAGGGGTATTCCACTCGAACGAATCCGCCGTGTTCGGATTTGGCCGGAAGCCGTTATAGTCGGAGCTCGAGTAGTTTGTGTAGGTCGTGATCGCGAATACCGGATCGAAGGCGCCTTGCGCCAGGATCAGATTATTGCGGAACTGTTGGTTAGAAGCCGGGCCGGCGCGTCCCTCGCCTATGATCGTGTTGTTGTACGTCAGGATGCCGGAAGATCCCTCGATATATTTCAGCGACCCGGTCAGCGCGTTGTAGATGAGGTTCTGGTAGAAATAAACAGGCCCACCAAATACGGGCTGAACGCTTAGCGCACCCGAGGCCGAATCGAAACAGCGGTTGCGAAACACGCGGATGTTGCGCGCCCCTCCATCGGTCTCGAAGCAGTTGTCACCCATGTTCAGGATGTCGTTCCCGTAGAAATCGATCGCAAGAGGGACGCGGTCGGGAATGTCGTTGGGGGCGCCATCCGGCGTCCCGTAGGTCGCGACGTCGATGCCATCGTGCCAGTTGGCCACGTAGTTGTAGGCCACGACGTGACCCTGCCCATAGACCTTAATCGCGTATTCGGACGTGAGCAACTCGGGAAAGCCCGGAAATTTGTCCCACGGAGACCCGATCCAACCCATCATCTTGTTAGGATCGTGCCGCCCAATCAGCGTATTGTCGGCAATGTAGAAATTCTTCGAGCCGGACCAGTCATCCTGGACCACGCGGCCCACATCGTACACTTTCGAGCGCTTTAGAGTGAAGCCGCTTGCCCCCGCGATCCCCTTTATGCCCAGAAGAAAGGCAACGTTGGTGTTGCGCACCGTGATGCCTTCGAAGTATTGATAATTGCCGCCCATCAGGTTAAAGAGATTCTGGCAGCCATCTCCATCGAAAATCGCTTCGCCATCGCCGGCGCCTTTGATGGTTATGGGCTTGTCGGGAGTGCCGCTTTGGGTCAGGTAGTATGTGCCGTCGAAGACGTTGCCCATCGCCAGATATCCCGGCCGGGGCGCGCCGTTCATGTAGTGGAAGCGGTCACCGACATACAAACCGGCGTGGACCAGGATCGTATCCCCGGGCTGAACCCGAGGAGGAAATGCGTTTTCGTAGTCGAAGTGCGCGAGGCCCATGTAATAGGCCGCCATCAATCCAGTAAACGCCGGCTCCTCCTTTGGTCCCGTCCATCCCACGGGATAGACGTGGTAAATGTGGCCGCCTTCCGCCGGCTGCGGCTCCTTCCGCGTGCGCACCGTCGCCGTTTTTTCCGCGACTCCCGTGACCCCATCCGGATCTGAAAGTGCGAAGCGGCATTCATATTCGGTGTCCGGATCGAGATTCAGAATACTGCCCGCGAACATATTGCCGGCCGTGTAGCGAAACAGGGGATAACGAGCCGCGGCGTTTGCGGCGCCGGGTCCCGGCGCGGTGCCGATCTCCTCGCGCTGAAGCCGCATCAAGGGCAGGGCCGTGCGCCAGCTCGATTCGCCTTTTTTCCGATACGACGCCTCGACCTTAGCATTGCGGTTGTCGTCGCCCGCGATTCGCCATTCGAAGCCCAGAGAAACCAGCGTCGGCGGCTCGACCGTGAACTCGCCCGCTGTCGTCGAATTCTGCGCCGAGAGGCCGCTGGACAATATCAAACCAAACGCGATGGGAAACAGATGCCGCCGTGGAACGATCATTCCCACATTTTAGTGTCCCCATCGGGGATGGTGGAAACCCCTCGTCAGCGATTCGCAGTCACGCCGCAACGTTTGCGACTGTGGTCCCACCTGCAACTGTCCCCGAATTAAGTGGACAGTCTCGCGCCCCGACGGGACCGCTCCTTTCGGTCGCGGCTCTGTTTGAAGGCTTCGCCGCATGAAGGCGCGGGTGACTATGCTTTCAATACAGCCTGGACGTACTCCGGCTTCAGCGGCAGTCGGCGGACGACCTTGCCAGTCGCGTCGAAGAGCGCGGCGGCGATGGCGGGCGCGGCTAGCGCGTTGGCGGCCTCCGAGCCGCCGCCGTACGTTCCGACCTCCGGCCGGTTCAGCAGCACAACATTAACTTCGGGAATGTCCGCCATCTTCAGGATTGGATACGACCGCCAATCGCGGCTGGTGACGCCGCTTTCGTCGAACTGCAACTCCTCCAGGAGCGCGATGCTGACGCCCATTATGGTCCCGCCCTCCACCTGGCGCTTTAGCTGCATCGGGTTGACGATGATTCCCGGATCCACGGCTACGGTGACTTTCTCCACCTTGATGGCGCCGGTCGCGGGAGTGACAGCGATCTGGCTGACACATGCCCAATAGGTTCCGGAGCGGAACATTACGGACACGCCTTGCCCACGAAGAACCGCGCCGGCGCCTCTGGTTCTTGGCGCCGGGCGCGTTTCCCAACCCGACGCTTCGCGGACCGCCTTCAAAACACCGATCACTCGCTCTTCTTTGGCGTGGTCCATGCGGAACTGAATGGCATCGGCTCCGGCCAATGCCGCGGCTTCGCTCACCGCCAACTCGCGCGGGAAGTTCTGCTGGAATTGGCCCGGCGTTCGCATGCTGTGGTCGCGAAGGCCCACGGCCAGCGGCGACGACTTCTGCCCGATCTGGAAGGTGCCGTGGCCGCGCTCGATAATCGTCGCGGCACCGTCATAAATCCAGGGGTCTTCAATACCGTTAACCGTCGATTGGACGAAGACCGCCTTTTCGTTGGGAGCCGGCATGGTCGGCAAGCCAGCGAGAACGGCGCCGATGGGCCGGTCGTCCTGCATCGCGGGCATGTAGTGATCGATCTGGTACGCCGCGATCCTGCCACGCGAGTCCAGCCCAATTTCCACATCGGAAAGCGCGGCGGGCGATTGCGTCGACCATTGAAAATCCTCCGGCCGCATCCATTGCACCCGGACCGGCTTGCCAACGGCTTGCGACAAAATCACTGCCTCGTCTTCCGCTCCGGCGTTTCCGCCGTTCGAGCGTCCGTAATGGCCCGGCCCCGAGAAGGTGCGCACCACGATGTTATCGGGTGAGGTCGAAAGCATTTGGGCGATTTCTCCGCGCAGCGCCTGCGGATTCTGATTGTGGGTGTAGATGAAGACCGAGCCGTCCTTGCGAACGTCGGCCATCGCCATGGTTGGTCCCATGGGGGCGTGCTTCATGTAAGGAAGCTGATAGGTTGCGGTGAGCTTTTTGGCGGCACCGGCCATGGCCGTGGGAACGTCGCCGTTCGATTTCTCGCTCTTGGTGACTTGCGTGGTTTTCCAATCGGCGTCCCGCTTCAGGTAATCGAAGAGGCGTGCGTGGGTGGGAAGGCCCTTCCAGTCTTTCCATTTGGTCGCGCCCGCCACTTGCTGCGCCGCGCGAATGGCTTCCCATTCGGTGGGCGCAACCACTCCCACCAGATTCCCTTTCACCACAACCTGCGCGTTCGGAAACTTGGCTTTGTCCAATGGGCCCGCGGAGACCAGAGTCGAGCCGAGGCTCGGCGGATGGACCATGCGCGCATGCACCATGCCGGGCAGGCGCACATCGGTGGCCCATTGCTCCTTGGCAGCGACTTTCGACGCCGTGACGGAATTGCGGAAGGGTTTTCCGATTACCGTATATTGGCCGACCGGCTTCATGGGAGGATTACCGTCCACGGTCAATCCCATAATGCTGGTCAGATCGCCTTTGATGGGAATCGTGAGCTTCAGTTGCTGGCCCTTCACGAGATCCCCATAAGACATGCTCTTGCCACCGCCGGAGACCATGCCGTCCTTCACGGAAACCTGATCTTTGGGAACGCCCAGCCGCTCGGAGGCCAGATTCAACAACGCTTGATACGTGTAGGCCGCAGCCTTGCGGATATTGGGCATTCCGCCGCCGAGAAAATCGAATGCACCGCTGCCGTCGGGGGTGCGATCGGTGTCGCCCATGACGACTGTAGTGATGGCTTCAAACGGCGCGCTGAGCTCTTCGGCGACAATCTGCCGGTAGGCGGTGAACGTCGTGCTCTGGCCGAAATCGCTTTTGCCGGTGCGAATCAGGATGGTGTTATCGGGGTGAATTTCAATCCACGACTCGGGCAATGTCGCGTCGAGCGAGTTCTTCGTGGTCGCGGCTTTGGCAAGATTCTTCAAGCCATCGGCGCCCACCATCCCGAAGCCGACAAACAGCGCTCCACCCGCCCTCACGAAATTGCGGCGTGTGAGAGCCGCGCCGAAGACATTGGTTTCGTTTTTCATGCCCGGCCTCCCTTCGCCATCAGCGAAGCGGCAAGTTGCACCGCCTGGATGATCGCCGTGTAGCTGCCACAGCGGCACAGATGGGCCGAAGGAGGCGATGTGGTGAACGCCTCCTTGATCTCCGCGACCGAGGGCATCGCGACGTGTTCCAGCAACTCTGTGGCTTTGATCATCATGCCGTTTTGGCAAAAGCCGCACAGGGGCGTCTGCTCCTCGATCCACGCCTGTTGAACGGGGTGAAGGGTCTTTTCGGCGTCGGCCGGGGACAATCCCTTTTGCTTCGCCCAGCGGGCCGGCAAGCCTTCGAGCGTCGTGACCTCCTTGCCGGACGCCGTCGAAAGCGGCGTGACGCAAGAGCGGATTTCCTTGCCCTCCAATAAAACCGAACAAGCCCCGCACTGCGCGAGCCCGCATCCAAACTGCGGCCCCGACAGTTCGAGATCGTTCCGTAAGACGTAAAGCAGAGGGGTATCGGCGGGCGCTTGGACCTCGCGCCGGACCCCGTTAACGACCATCGCAACCATGAGACACTCCTTTCGAAGGTGCTGCCAATTGGCTTCAGTTTATCAGGAACGACTTATCGGGAACTCGGAGGGTTCGGCAAACCGCTCCGGCCCAGCGTGAATACAAGCCTGGTGGAGCAGACTTTAGACTCGGGGGCGCCCTCTGGGCCCGAGGCTTCCCGTCTTGCCCAACCCAACTGCACGAAATGTGGAAACTCCCGTGCCGCGATCAATTGGTCGTTGGAGTGTTCCACGTGGAACATTCTTCCAGTATTCACGCTTAGCAGCTTTTAATGGGGCCGCGGTTAGGTTGATCGCGGAAGTGAGATTTTGGAGTCAGATTGAGTCAGAATGAACCAGAATGAACCAGGTGAAATGGTTTTCGAGGGGAAAATTGTTCGCGGAGAGGCTACTTTGTATGACAAAGTAGTTGCGTAGCAAACGTTCCGCGGGGCCGCGAACAATTGATCGCGGGAACCTGGGCTGAGGCCCAGGTTGCACGCTAAAGTTTGCTCCACCAGAAGCGTCTAATCGAGCGGTCCCGCTACGGACGGATTACGTCCGGGGCGCGTCTTTCGCCGCCGAGTTCATCCGCCGCTTCCTGCTCCACGTCCTGCCACCGGGCTTCGTCAAGATCCGCCAGGAGCCGCGACCGTCAGGGAGCGGTCGCGCCAGCACCCGATGAGGTTCAGTTCGATCCGAGGAACTTGCCGGTGGATGCATCGACATTGACCACCTGTTCCGCCGATCCGACCGATGTGCCCCATAGCACCCGCCAGACCGGATTCGGGTAGCGCGGCGTGAATTCCAACAAGAAGTTCACCCGCGGCTTTGCTCCGGGCTTCCGCAGATAATCCTCGCTTTTGGCAATGGCCGTTTCGAGCGCCTCCGGCGTGTCGATCTTTAGGGTGTCCGCGGCAAAGGGGCGCTGCTGTCCCTGCGGCCCTCGCCAGGATTCCTCCGGTCCTCTCGTAACGCCCTTATGGAAGGTATCGCCAACGTCTACGGCGCTCCAGGTATAAGTGCGCGCGCGGCCGAGTTGAGGTGAGACGTAGTCGATTTCCCAGGCACCGGCTTTGCCGTCCGCCGGCTTGACTTGATCAAGGTCCACGCTGCGCACGAGAAGTGGCTGGCTGTCCGCGGCCCAGATGCGAGCCGACCCGTAGGTGTATTGAAACGCCTGCCGTCCGGTAATCGGCTCAGGCGGCTTCTCGGGAGCTCTCTTTTGAGTCTCGGTGGGCGCTTCCGAGCAAGCGCAGACGAACAGTGACAGGGCGATAAGCCAGGGCCGCATGTACAAGTATACTGGTCATTCGAGTCAGGAGTCAGGAGTCAGGAGTCAGGAGACAGGAGTCAGGAGACAGGAGTCGGGAATCCGCTATTGCGGTTCGATCCTTAGAAGAGCGCCGTCGTCCTCATCGGTCAATAGATAATGCAAACCATCGGGGCCTTGACGCACGTCGCGAATGCGCTGATGCAAGTCGACGAGCAGGCTTTCACGGCGAAGCTCTTCCCATTTGGCGTTGAATACGATCCTTTCCAAATGCCCCGTGCCGAGAATCTCGCCGGTGCGCATGCTGCCGACGAAGACGTTATTCTTCCAGGCGGGGAAACGGTCGCCGGTGTAGACCGCCATTCCCAACACGGCGATCGAGGGCACCCAAAAGACCAGGGGCTGCTCGATTCCCTCCCGCCAAGGGACCTCTGAGACGCGAGGGCCTTGGTAAGTGCGGCCATAACTGGCGATCGGCCAGCCATAATTTCTTCCGGGCAGGATCACGTTGATTTTGTCGCCGCCATTGGGACCGTTTTCGTTGTTCCACACCTCGCCCGTAACGGGATTCACGATCAGTCCGAGCGTATTGCGATGTCCCATCGTATAGATCTCCGGCCGGTATCCGGGCCGTCCGGCGAAGGGATTGTCGGATGGAACCGAGCCGTCGTCGCGCAGCCGCAGCACCTTTCCCCGGCTATGCGGGTCCTGGGAACTGTCGCTGTTGGAAGCGCCGTTAGTCACATAAATCATTCCGTCGCGGCCGAAAACCATGCGGGAGTTATACCCGTTGGCGTCTTCCGGCAGCCAGTTGGCGACGAAAATGTCGCGGACGTCGAGAAGTGAGCCGCCCTCAAGCCTGCCGCGAGCCTATGGGCGGCTGTTGCGCGAGAGCGGAACTCATAGCCAGGATCGCCGCGAGCAGGTAAGCGGGGTGCTGCATGATGAATCATCATGCATGCGGAAAGCTGTCAGCCATCAGCATTCAGCTATCAGCAATCAGCGGTAAGTGGGGTGGTGCACGATGGATGGTCATACATGGTGCGCATGGCGTGGCCCATGGTGAGACGCCCCGATTTTTCTTGACTTTTCCTTTTCTTCGCCTGATAATCAGTCATGGCTCTGACACGGCGGCAGAAAGAATTCATGGTATTTGTCGACGCCTTTGTCAAAAGGCAAGGATATAGCCCCAGCTATGAAGAGATCGCCGAAGGCTTAAACCTCGCTTCTCTCGCTACCGTGCACAAGCACGTGAAAGCGCTCGAGTCCAAGCAGTACCTGAAACGCAGCTTTTACCAAAGCCGCTCGCTGGAAGTGGGTTCGCGATATCACGCCGAACAAGGGACCCGCGACGGGCTGAAGACGCCGTTGCTCGGGCGAATCGCAGCCGGTGCGCCGGTGGAGGCGATCCAGGGGCAGGATACATTGAGCTTCTCCGATTTCGCGGGAGATCCCAACATCTTCGCGCTGCAGGTGCGGGGCGAATCGATGATCGAGGATCACATTTGCGACGGCGATTACGTGCTGGTGGCGCGGGAGGCGGAGGCTCGCGATGGCGATATCGTAGTGGCGCTAGTGGACGGCGCGGAATCCACCTTGAAGCGGTTTCACCCAGAACCGGATGGCCGCATCCGCCTGCAACCCGCCAATTCCTCGATGCCGCCGATCTTCGTGGATCGTTCCGCGCTGACCATCCAAGGCAAGGTGCTGGCAGTGCTGCGGAAGTATTAGATCCCAGCCCACAAAATCTGAGAATTGGTCTCGAAGACTTGTGGTTTGCCGAGGCGTTTTGCAGGGCGGGCAAGCTATCGGCGTTTAGCATTCATCTGTCAGCTTTTAGCGATCAGCTTACGGTTGGATTCGATCTTCGGGATCACGGCAGCAGTCGCGCGCTATGGCTTCAGCCTATGGTAAGATCCACTGTTTGCAATGAAAGTATACGAAACGCAAGACATCCGCAACGTGGTTCTGGCGGGTCACGGCAACTCCGGTAAAACGTCGCTGGCGGCGGGTTTTTTGTTCGCGGCCGGCGCCACCAACCGGCTTACGCGCACCGATGAGGGCAACACCGTCACCGATTTCGACGAAGAAGAAATCGCGCGGAAGATCACCGTTTCCACCGCCGTCGCCGCCATCGAGTGGGGCAAGAAGAAAATCAACGTCATCGACACCCCCGGCTTCAACATCTTCATCAACGACACGAAAGCCTCCATGGTCGCCGGCGACGCAGCCCTGATCGTGGTGGATGGCGTGGCCGGGGTGGAGGTGCAGACCGAAAAGGTGTGGGAGTTCGCGGAACACTTCCAGCTTCCGCGCGCCATTGTCGTGAACAAGCTGGACCGAGAGCGTTCGAGCTTCGAGCGCGCGTTGGAAAACGTTCAGTCGTTCTTCGGACGCACCGCCATTCCGATTCATCTCCCCCTGGGCGCCGAGCGCGATTTCTCCGGCGTCATCGATCTGGTGCGGATGAAAGCCTTTACGTTTGCCGCCGACGGGGACGGCAAGGGCAAGGAATCTGAGATTCCGGGCGCTTTGGCCGGCGCAGCGCAGAGTGCCCATGAGGCGCTGGTGGAAATGATCGCCGAAGGCAATGACGCGCTGATGGAGGAATACTTCGAAAAAGGATCGCTTGCGCCGGAGCGCATTCAGGAGGGCCTTCGCGACGCCGTCCGGCACATGCGCATTTTCCCCGTGATGTGCGCCTCCGGCCTGCGCAACGTAGGGACCGATCTGATGCTGAATTTCGCTGTGGAGAATTTCCCGCATCCCGGCGAGCGCGATGGTTGGACCGGCACGCTCAACGGCGCGGAAACTTCGCGCGCGGTGAAGGACTCCGAGCCGGTGTCGGCGTTCGTCTTTAAAACCGTGGCCGATCCTTTCGCGGGACGCGTTTCGTATTTCAAAGTCATCTCGGGAGTGGTGAAGAACGACGCCAATCTGGTGAATGCCAGGGCGGGCGGGGCGGAACGTCTCTCGCATATCGGCGCATTGTTCGGCAAGACCATTCAGCCGGTGACCGAATTGCATGCGGGCGATTTGGGCGGAGTCGCGAAGCTGAAGGACACGCTTACCGGCGATAGCCTGGCGGACAGATCGTCCTTGATCGCCTATCCGGCGGTAACCCTTCCGGAACCCTCTATCGCTTATGCGATCGCCGCCAAAACGCGCCAGGACGAGGATCGCATGGGCAACGCGGTTCACAGGATTCTGGAAGAGGACCAATCGCTGCGTTTCTATCGCGACTCTCAAACCAAGGAATTCCTATTGGCCGGAAGCGGGCAGCAACACGTAGAGATTATCGTCAGCCGGCTAAAGAAACGCTACGGCGTAGAAGTGGAGTTACGCGCGCCGAAGATTCCCTATCGCGAAACCATCCGCGGCCACGCCGATGTGCAAGGCCGGCATAAGAAACAAACCGGCGGCCACGGCCAGTTCGGCGACTGCTGGATTCGCATGGAGCCTCTGCCGCGCGGAGAGAAGTTCGCGTTTGACAACGAGGTCTTCGGCGGAGCTATTCCCAGGAACTACATTCCGGCGATCGAAAAGGGCATTCTGGAAGCGGCGGAAAAGGGCTATTTGGCCGGATATCCGGTGGTGGATTTCAAGGTGGTGGTGTACGACGGCTCTTACCACGACGTGGATTCCTCGGAGATGTCGTTCAAATTGGCCGCGCGCAAGGCGTTCAAAGCGGCGATGGAGATTGCCAAGCCGGCGCTGCTGGAGCCGATCATGAACGTCGAAGTGCAGGCGCCGGTGGAGTACGCAGGCGATCTGATGGGCGACATGAATGGCCGCCGCGGCCGCATCTCCGGCATGGATACCAAGGGCGGCACGCAAATCATCCGCACGCAGGTCCCCATGGCCGAGATGCTGAACTATCAGAACGACCTCACTTCGATGACGCAGGGCCGCGCGACCTACAGCATGGAGTTTTCGCACTACGATTTCGTCCCCGCGATGCAGGCGGAGAAAATCATCGCGGCGGCGAAGGCGGCCAAAGCGGGCGAGGAAGAAGAAGAGGAGTAGGACTGGGCTTGCCCGGAATGCGTAAGGCAGTGCAAGCTCTCCGACCACCACCGGAGCATCAGTACGGGGCCGGCTAGTTTTCGGACGGGACTCTTTCGGCGCGGTCGACGACCACGAACTCCACCGTTCCCTTTTTCGATTGCAGCCGAAGGCCGAGCTGATCTTGCAAAGCCTCCATCAACGTCGGAGCGGGATCGGAAGCGGTGGGGACGCCGGGATCGGGCGCGGCGGTGCGGGCGCTGTCCGCGACCCAGTACATGCCGATATCGTATTTGCCTTTCAGACCCGTTGCATCGGTCACCGGCTTACCCAACTGTCCCGAGAGTTGGCCGGCAAGCATGGCCATGGTCATTTGTGGGAAATATATCCGCGCGCGGCCTTGCATGAAGGCTCCGCCAGTTCCGCCCGGTATAACGGGATAACCGTCGTCGCCAAGCTTCACCGGCCCACCGGGTCCCTTCTTGGCGTCGTCGGCTGGATCGGGCTTGGCCGCCGGAGGCTGGGCTTCCTTGAACCTGGGACCATTCTTAGCCACCACTAAATCGTATTGTTGAATCTCTCTCGATTCACGATGAACAACCAGCCTGAACCGGTCCGCCAGAAGATTCTGCATCATTACGTTGAGCTCGTCCTTAGTCGCTCCTTCCGGGACGCGAGCGTTGAGATCGAACGTGGCAAAGGGATCCTTCATCCAATCCGGCGCGGAAAGCTGATAATAGCTGAGCTTGTAGGCCATGCTCACCAGGTTTGCGAGACTCATGTTGCGACAAGTAAGCAGGCCAGGGTCCCCGTTTCCCGGGCCACCGATGCAGCCCACGGTTCTTCCCCCGCCATCCGGCGGCGGAGATGGTTTGATCGAGGCAACTTCGAACTCCAATTTCGTGGTCGACTGGGCGTGAATGGGATACACGAGAGCCAGGGCGAGGAAGACCACACGTCGTGGCATGAGGCGGTACCTCCGCTCGAGTCGATTTTACAGCATGGCACCTCGCGGCACGGAAGCCCTGCCGTCACCCGCCTCTCGATACGATTTACAGCCCCCCAATTTCGTCCCACAGGACATTCTTCCCGTCGCCGCCGCCAATACGGCGCGTCGGCGCTAGCCACCATGGCGAAGGAGGAATCTTTGCGTGCTTCGCGGCGTGGGAAAATGACGATCAGGGAATAGGAAATGCACCCTCCCGCGAGCATCCGGCTCTCCTTATTGGCTTTTGTTCTGGTATTGACAACTCGCGGGGACACGCTACGCCTGCGCGACGGTTCTATCGTGACCGGAAACTTCGTAAGCGCTACGGCCGACGACGTCCGCTTTTCGGTGAACGGCCAAGTGCAACATTACGCGCGGGCCGACGTGGCAGGGATCGACTTCGGCCCGGTGCCTAACGATACGCCCGCGATCAGTTCCGAGCCCGACTGGATCCTGCGCGGCCCCGATTACGCGAACACGCCGTTCCTGCACGGCGCGAACGGGTATATCCCCTTGGAGCGGGAGATCGCCACCGTGACGCGGAGCGGCGGAATCTACGGCCTCGGTGGCGCCACCGTGTACCGGGTGCAGGGCTCGCGCTCACCGGTGCGGGTGCATCAGGGCGATCGCGTTGTATTCGTGGTGCGATTGGACTCCGGCTGGGACCCGCGCGATTTTCAGCTTTTCCGTCTCGATTCGCGGATGGGTGTCCGGCAGTCGCAGTCGTCGATAGGCGGATCTCCTCCGGCGTTGCCGATGGAGATCCGAAAAGTCAGCAACTCGGTATACGAAATTGCGCCATCGCGCGCCCTTGCTCCCGGCGAATACGCGATGAGCACGGCCAGAACTAACGACAGCTACTGTTTCGGCGTGGATTACTGAAGTCTGCGCCGCTCAAGGTCTTGGCAATGTGAACCAGGTCCGCCAAAGAGTATCCACCAGAGCATGCACGGCAGAAGAGACCATCAAGCTCCCGCTGTTTCGGTATGCCTGCCCATAAAACCAACCGGCTATCGTCGCCAAGATCACATAGCGCCAGTTGGGGAAGGGTGCATGCCGAATGTGGCTCAATCCGAAAATGACCGCTGCCGCGCCCTGGGCCACGTACTTGGAGCGCAGCGATCCTGTCAGGAGGTTCTGGAGAAGCCCGCGGAAAAATAACTCCTCCAAAAGCGCCACGAAAAGAAAGATCGTAGCGAAATCGAACAGGAGAGCCAACACACCCCGCCATTGCGGATTCCAGGCGGTAAAGCCAAGCCCGAATCCGAGCGGGATAGCAATCGCGACAAAGCCGGCGAAAGACGCCAACAAGACCCCAATGCTCGCCGGCGGGAAGCGAAATTCGTATCCTGACCCCTCGACTCTTCGCGTGATTAAAAAAGACCACGAACCTACGCCCAGCAAAAAGAGCCGGGCCATGAAATCCAGATTCGTCGGGACATTCCAAATCCCGGCGATCTGGCCAAACAGAACCGCTAACAGCAGCCAGAGCAGAACCACCGCATCCTGCCAATTCAGTCGCCCAGGTCTTCGCACGGGAGCGGCCGCAAACAATCCAAAAGGCAAAGCAGAAAGACCGAAGACCTTGGCAAGCGCCGGCCAGCGAAGACTGCCCGTGCCCAGGCAATAGAGCAGATAAGGAAGCAGGAAAAGCAGAATGCAGTACGCGGCTCCCTGGAGGCCCTGCACGCGCTCGCGTAGCCGGGAGCGAAGCTCGGGGAATCCAGGGGCCAGGCATAGGGCGAACAACATCATCAAACAAACGTAGATGGCCGCGCTCTGGGCTACGCTTACCGGATAGCGGCGGAAGTAAATCGTGGCGTAGTAGCCAAAGAACAATCCCAGCCCGGCGTAGAGAAAGGCAAACCCCACCCACGACGGCCGTTTATTGGAAAAGTTCATGAGGACAACGCCAACAAATTCTTACGGAACATTCTTACGGAATCAGCGGCAGCCAGACGGCGCTAGCTTGTTCGGCCGAGCGGAACACGGTTTGCGTGGCTTTCACGTAATCGGACGGGCGCGCGAAGAAGATGTTCTCGACGTAGGTCTGGGGATTGCGGTCGTAGAGCGGGAACCAGCTCGATTGAATCTGCACCATGATGCGGTGGCCGGGCTCGAACACGTGATTGACGGTGGGGAGCGTAAAGCGGTAGCGCTGCGGCTTGGCGGAGGGGATCGGGGACGGGTGCTCGAAGCTTTCGCGGTAGCGTCCGCGGAAAATGTCCATCGATATCGCCACTTGATAGCCTCCGAGCTCGGACTGGCTGGGAACTTCATCGGGATAAACGTCGATCAACTTGACCACCCAGTCGGAGTCTGTTCCTGTCGTGGCGGAGAGCAGGTCGGCAATGGGAGCGCCACTGACCCGGACGGGCGCGGTGAGCACGGGGGATTGGTAGGTGAGCACGTCGGGGCGGTCGGTGACGGAACGCTGATCGGTGACCAGCCAAGGGCGCCAGCGGTCGCCGTCGTTCAAGCGGACGGGACGCGGCAGGAAAGGAACGGGCTTGGCGGGATCGGATACGTAGGAATCGGACGCTTCGGGGGTGGAGGGGCGGTCGAAGCCCAGGCCGAAGGCGGCCTGTAGGTATAGGGGCTTCAGCGGGGCGGCGCAGCCCTGCTCGCAGGCGAGCGGCCAGCTCTTCAGGCGATCCCAATGGTTCTCGCCGGTGTTGTAAATCAGGACCGGCGGGGTCTCGGCGTGGGGCGCGCCATCCTTAAGGTACTCATCGAAGAACGGTTTGAGCACATCGCGGCGGAATTGGAGCGCGGTGTCGCCGTCCCATTTGAAGGGTCCGAGATTGTAGCCGTCGGCGTTGACCTGGCTGTGACGCCACGGACCCATCACCAGGTAGTTGTGGCTGGCCTGGCCCTTGGCCTTGAGCTCGAGGTAGCAGTGGATAGCGCCCCACATATCCTCCTGGTCCCAGAGGCCCTGAATCCACATAGTGGGCACCTGGGAAGGGCGCTGCGCGACTAGTTTATCGAGGGCCTGGCCCTGCCAGAAAGCGTCGTAGGCAGGGTGCTCCAGGATGCGGCGCGTCCAGGGGAGTTGGTCCACGCCCCGGGTGCGGATGATGTCGCCGGCCGACCCGGCGCGGCGGAAGGCCTCATAATCGTCCCAAACACCGCGGGTGATAGGCTCGCCCTCGTCCTTCTTGGTGGTCTGCTCGGTGAAATAGTCGAGGTTGCTCTGGCGGAAGGCGCCGTAATGGAACCAGTCGTCGCCCATCCAGCCATCCACCATGGGGCTTTCCGGAGCGGCGACTTTGAGGGCCGGATGCGGATCGAGCAGCGCCATGACCACGGTGAAGCCTTCGTAAGAGGAGCCGATCATGCCGACGCGGCCGTTGGATTCGGGGGTATTTTTCACCAGCCAGTCGATGGTGTCGTAGGTGTCGGTGACGTGATCGGTGGGGGCGGGGTTGAGAGGGCCGCGGACGGGACGGGTCATCACGTAGTCGCCTTCGGATTTGTACTTGCCGCGCACGTCCTGGAAGACGCGGATGTAGCCGCCTTGGACGAACACCTCGTCGCCTTGGGGGAGGATGGAGAGCATGTGGGGGCTGTTGTTGCGCTCCGTGCGGCGCCCGGCGTTGTAGGGGGTGCGGGTGAGCAGGATGGGGGCGTTGCGCGCGCCCTTGGGCAGGACGATCACGGTGTGCAGCTTGATACCGTCGCGCATGGGGATCATGACGTCGCGCTTCGTGTAGTCGTAGTCGGCGGTGGCGGCGGTGAACGTCGCGGGGATGTCACCGCCCGGGGGCGGAACGGCGGAGGTCTGAGCGAGCGCGCAAGCGGCCCAAAGGGAAACAGCGGAGATGACCCTCAATCTGGTACAGAGGTCCATGCCCATGATTCTAACGGCTTGCATTTAACGCAACCGTTCCGCAAGCCTGTCCTGCCCGTCGAGCGCGTAGAGCGAAGTTAATTTTCGACTCAATTCCCAGGAATTCGAGCGGCCTTCTCGTCCTTGCCCGCGTTGCTTCGGGTGAATTGCGTGACCACGCCATCGGCATTCTTGCTGAAAGTTATGGTCGCTTCGCTGACGCTGGAAAGGAATTCGCTTTCCGAGCGCGCCACAAATAGCTGGTCGCGAGGGTACGCGCTGTCCTTCACAAGGATCTGATCCCCAGAGATCGTTACCACGGCTTGCCGTCCAGGCAATTGGTAGGCTCCCGCATATTTCGCAAGCGTCTCCGGAGCCACTTTGACACCGGATGTCAAATGCGTGCGGTCGCGCTCGTTCTCGCACACATCCTCGAAAATTTCCGTGTCCGCGACGTAGGTCTTGGTCGTGCGCAGCGTAAAGGGCTTGGTGAAAGTTTTGGGATCGTCGAAGGTCACTTCCCATTGCAAGTGTCCGAAGTCAGTACGCTGAAATCGTTCCGTGAGCCGGAGAGACTCGGTTTGCGGATTCCCGCCCACGTCGAGCCAACCCTCGTCGTTGAACCCGACTGAATTGACCACTAGCGCGTCGCCTTCCCAATGACCGACCGAATACCCTAACCACGTGGGATTGGGATCTTTAGGGAGCGCGCGGCCATCCAGGAAGATAGTTCGATGAGGGCTATTCGGAGATTCGTGCAGGACCACGATCAGCTCCGGCGCTTGCACAATTCGCAATAATCCCCGGAAATTGAGGAACGGGACGCTCACGGGCAGGCAGTGCGCGAGCGGGCTGTCTTTTCTGAAGTCCTGCACGCGCTGCTGTCGGACAGACTGCGCCCAGGGCGTGAGCGAGCCGGCCGGGAGGCCTTGGGCGACGTCGTAATCATAGCCGTATTGTCCAGCCGGACCGGCTCGGCCAGCCTGCCAGATTCCGCCCAAATCCGGCTTGTCCCCAGCCGTGCGGGGCGCCGGCGCCGAAAGGTTTGGTTTGCCGTCGGCGTTGCGCGGAATTCCGGGCGTTTCAAAGTCGGTCCACTGCGCAAAGCTCGATGCGCAGAATAAGGCTGCCATAGTGGTGGCCGCACAGCTTACTTTCATCTGAGCCTCCATTTCGGCCCCTTGCCGGCTAATTCGCCGGCGGGCCCGGGCTGCATCTGGAATTCTATCAGGTAAAGTAACTCGCAGAGGATTTCGAAGCGCGGCTAAGCTGGACCAGTGGCTGGCTACCACTTCGCCGATCTCCGCGGCTTGGTCTGCTTCAGCCGCCGGCCAATTTCGCAAACAGCACCTCGCCTATCTGCGCACGCTGTTCGACTGGCTCGTCAGGGGTCAGGTCATCACCTTGGCACGCGCCGGCGCGGTCGGTAACGGCATCGCGGTTCCGACAGCGCCAACAGCGCCAAGTAATGCCGTCGCCGTCCAACTTCGCAGGGGGTGGGGCATCAGGTGACCTCCGACTTAGAGGTCATAACCGCGCAGCGGGCGGTGAGGTTCTGCCGATGCTGAATGTTCTTGTCGTCGTCACCAGTACCTGAAAGCCCGCTTGTTCGGCAACCTCAATCAGCTCTCCGTTGGAGAGTTCTTCCCATCCCCGCGCGCGGGCTTCCTCGACGGTGTGCCCTTCAAGAAAACGGGCAAGGCCACGCGGGGTGCCGTTGTCGAAAAGAATAGGCAGAACGTTTATCCGTAGGCGGGTGATTCTTCGAGAGAGCGGGCAACAAAGCCCATAAGGCCGTCAATCTGCTCGCGCGTCACTGGGAACTGCTCAATCACTTCGTCGATGCTCATTCCCGCTTCGAGGTTTTCGAAGAGAACCTGCACGGGGGTGCGAGTTCCCTTCAGCACCCATGCGCCGCTGACCTTGCCAGGAATGCTCTCGACAATCGGGCATTGTGACCAGTCAAGCGGTGCCATGTTGTTACCCCTCCTTTCCATCGTAGCTTTTAGCATGGTTGGGCGGCGGCATCACGCGAGCGGGGAAGGGGGTAAAATCGGGGGCTATTGTGTTGGGATCCGGGCGGGTGGATGAACCGGAGGAAACGGGCTGGCGCCGCAGGAGGGTTAAAAGGGGCCGGTGGCGGGGCGGCTTACCGCCACCGGATCATTCCTTGACGCGCACAACGCATTCGCTGTGCGCTTGCCAAGGCTACTTCGTCGCGACCAGCATTTTCGGCACGGCCAAATAGCCCACAATTTCGTCCTTCTTCACCTGGTTCACCACCAGCTCGAAGGGCTGCTTGCTCTTGCTCATGTAGAACTGGACCGGTTCGTTGGCCGTCTTGTTGCTCTTCTGCACCTTCTGATCGTCGGCCACGACGTCAACGGTGTACCGGTTACGCTTGGGATCGGAGCTCCGTAGAGTGACGGCTACGTCTCCCACCTTCTGCGCGCCCTGCTTCCTGTTGATGTCGAATTCGACATAATTGCGCTCGCCGAGCGCGCGCAGGATCTTGAGTTCGTCCGCGTTGGTGGCGATTAAGCCGCTCATCGTCCCCATGTCGCCAATCGCCCGCTTAAGGTCGGCGGTGGTCTTGTCGAGCCCCTCTTGCGTGGAAGCTGCGGCGGTTTTGACGCCGCTCACATCCGTCGATACTTCCTGGATCTTCGAATCGTTCGAAGATGTCGCGTCTTTCAGAGTCGCGATCTCGCCGGTGACCTGCTGTTGCTGTTGCTGGAGCTGCCCGCGCAGATCCTCGGCTTGCTGGTCGGACGCCGATTTCGCTTTCGTCAGAGCGGCATTCAGGCCGACCATCCGCGCCTGCGCGCCTTTCATGGCCGTACCGAGCGCGTCATTGAGGGTGGACAGCCGCTGTTCCAGCAGCGCTGAAGTAGCGTCGCTGAGCTTCGAAATCTGCGTCTGCGTGCCATCCTGCAAAGCCGACATCTGGGCGGTCAATTGATCGTTCAGATGGTTCACTCGCGACCACAAAAATCCGATTCCCGCGAGCGCGAGGACCAATCCGACAGTTAAAGCGGCGAAGATTCCGCCATGCGTGTTTCGTTTTCCCTCCGAGGGGGTCCCTTGATCCGACATTTTATGTCTCCTTCTAGATCGAGCCGCCTTTGAGCCGGCCCCAAAATTGTTACGTGTCGAACAAATGCAATTGGAAAGCCAGTGCACCGGGCTATGCGCGCAGCATGATTTTTCAAGTAATTGGCGCGCGTTTGACTTATAGCGCCGTGCGCCGAGCCAGGGTTTACTGGGGACAAAGTTCCGGGCGGCAAAATTGACTGGATCCAAGTAGGTTCATTTCGATGCGGGCGCCATACGGGCCGATTGGCAATCGGCGCAATAGGCGGGATGCGACCCTTCTACCTCAACGCGCACAACGCCTTCGGCTGTGCGCTTCTGCGCGGGGTACAGCGGGGTAGGGATTACGACTGGCCCGCTTACATGTTGCCTTCGTCGGCTGAGGGACCGTACAGCGCAGGTACCGGAACCCCTGTCATGCGGTAGTAAACCGTCAATTGGGCGCGATGGTGGATCACATGATTCATCATCATGCTGCGGACCACCCCAATGCGGGGCATGCTAAAAATCTCGTTCCCCTGAAACGACAGCGACCACGGCTTCATATAATCGGCGTCGCTCGAGGATTCCAGCGCTTTGCGCGCTGCCGCCACGTCTTTGTCGAATTCGCCGAGCAACTGTTGGCGGCTGGTGGCGATGAGCGGCTGGAACTGGTTCGGCTCCAGATTGAGGGAATCAGTGGTCATAATCATGGTTCCCCAGCCGCTCAATTGAGCGATGTGGCCCGCCAAATGGGCCAGATCCATCGACTTCGGATCGGGCTTGAAAGAGAGTTTGTCCTCCGGAATGCGCTCCAACGTGCGGCGCGTGTTGGCCATTTCATAATCGAATTCCGGCAGCAGAGATTGCGCGATGCTCATAGGTGTCATCCTCCAGAGATCGATTTTACAGGAAGCGCGTCGCCGCGCCGCGCTGCGTTGCGGGCGCAGCCAGCCATTTCAGGGAAGCGGCTTGGCGAGATACTTCAGCTCGGCCTGTTGACCCGCGCCCACGGGCAGACGATCGACATTCATCAGCATCGAGACGATCTGGTAATAGCCCGCCGTGACCAACAAATCGACCATTCCGCGCTCACCAACCAACTCCTTTACGGCGGCAAACGTGGCGTCGCTCGCCTGCCGGGTCTTGAATAACTCCGAGATGAAGGTGTACACGGTCTGTTCATCGGCCGTCATCCCCGCGGGGCGCCTCCCTTCGGCGATCGCCTTGATCTTGTCCTCGCTCAAACCGGCCTGAACTCCCGCGCGGTGATGGGCCTGCCATTCGAATTGTGCGCCCCAGTAACGCGCGGTGAGCAGGATCGCCAGTTCCTTGAGTTTGTCGGGAACCGACATGTGAAAGCGAACTCGCTCACCCCAGGCGTAGAGGATTGGGCCTGACTCGGGGCTGTGCAGCGAGATGTTGAAACTGCCTGCGGGGCCACGCCCGGCGAGCGCAATTTCGACGAACTTCTTCTGCTCGGGAGTCATTTGCTCGTAAGCCGGCGGCTTGAAGCGATCGCCGGTCATGGTGAGCATCTTGCCGTTCACCGTGGATGTAACCGTCGCCGGAGAAGCGGGTTGCGGAATGGGAGTCTCGAACCCGAGGCCCACGACGGGGAGAGGGTTTTCGAGCGGCTTTAATTCCGGTTGCACGCCGGAAGCTAGCGGATAGCGGTCCACATTCAGCGCCATCGAGACCTGCCCATACCATCCGCTCAGGCCGATCATGTCCACGACGCTTTTCTCGCCAAATTTATCTTTAGCGGCTTGAAAGGTCGCATTGGACACCTGATGCGTGGTGAGCAATTCATCGATGAAGTTGTATGCCACTTCCATATCGGACGGCATTCCAGCCGGGCGCTTTCCATTAGCAATGGCGTCCACGATTTCAGGCTTTACGCCGTTTTGGAGCGCCGCCGCTTTGTGAGCGGTCCATTCGTACTGCGCCATCCAGTAGCGCCCGGTCATAATAATGATCGTCTCGGAGACGGGCTTGGGAATGGCGGTGCGGAAGCGCATGGCTCCGCCGAATTGCTGAGCGTAATCCCCCACTTCGGGACTTCGCAACAGGACATTGAACGGTCCGCGCGCCCCTCCGCGCTCCCCAGCAAGCAAATGATCGATCATGACCTTCTGCTCGGGTGTCATTCCATCGTATTTGAGAGGCTTGAAGCGGTCACCCACCAGCACCAGGCTGCGTGGATCGGGGGTTTGGCCACTGCATGCCAAGCCCAAGGCCAGAGCGGAAAGAAGCGGAACTCGCATGCGTGGTATTCTATCGAACTCGCGAGAGCGGCGCTCGCGTAACGATCCCCAGCCCGCTTGCAATCCGTCCCTGGCGAGACCGCTCCCGGCCCGAGGGCACTCCGTCGCGGCTCGGAATGGAATTCTGCTACCGTTGTTTCGCTAACCGCAGACCAAACGGGTCTCTGACGCGACAGGTCAGAATGAGCTCGCGGTACCATCCCGGTACTTGAAGGAGAAATCATGGAGATTCAGGCTTACCATGGCGTGACCGGCGCTCAGCATCAGACGAACTTCAATAACCTGACGTCGCAAGGATATCGAATGATATCGCTGAGCGTGTACGGAGACCCGGGCTACCCGCTCTACGCCGCCGTGTGGGTCCAACGCCCCGGCCCCGCGTGGGGCGCGGTTCATGGCGTCGACAGCAACGGATACCAGAGCGCCTTCAACACCTGGACGTCGGCGGGCTATGTGCCCGTCCTTGTTTCCGCGACCGGAACAATCGACAATGCGGTCTTCGCCGCCGTCTTTGAGCAGGGCATTTCCGGAGCGTGGTTCGCGAAACATGGAATGACCTCGACCGATTTCCAAAGTGCGAACGCTGCCGCGTTTGCCGCCGGTCAGATGATTCGCTCCTTTGCGATTTACGGCACATCCGCGGATCGAAGATACGCCGGCATCTGGCATCCGAACCCGCTCTTCGTGAAGTGGCACTCGCATGTGCATCCCTCCGATACCGCCGCGCAATACCAGACATCATTCAACGCCGAGACGCAGTTGCCGGGGGTTACGCTGGCGGGCTATCGTCCCGCTTACCTGGCCGTGTCCGGCGACGTCATCTACTGTTCGGTTTTCAAAGACGATTGGGTCGGCCCGTGGGTGGCCCGCCACGGAATGACGAGCTCGGAATACCAGACCGAATTCAATCAAGAAATCGCGAAGGGATTTTATCCCATCTGCGTCCAGGGTGGAGGAACCACGGCGTCCCCCGTCTACGCAGCGATCTTTGCCCAACAGGATATTCCAAACAGCCGCCAATGGAGCGTCACGGGTGCGGCCGTTACGGCTCTGGCGGCCTTTGACCAGGTCATGCAGTGGTTCATGCAGGCCAACGGAGTTCGTGCCGCTCAGTTTGGGATCGGCAAGAACGGCGCAATGCAGTTCTCGCGCGCCTACACCTGGGCCGAACCCCAATACCGCGCCACTCAAACGTCCGACCGTTTTCTTCTGGCAAGCTGCAGCAAGATGTTCTTGGAAGCCGCGATTCAGAGTCTGTACAACGCGGGCACTCTGCAACCCCCGCTCCTCGTCGTGACGCCAAACGGCCGCGAGGTTCCGGTGGTAGGCGACCAGATCACCGGGAACAGCTCAGGCGCCACCGCGACTGTTGCGGGCATCACCGGCCACACCCTCACTTTGGTTTCCGTGCTCGGAACTTTCACGACGGCGGATCATGCCGCGACGATGAGCATCTCCGGAGGAACCGTCGCCGTCGTAAGTTATACGCCATCGACGGCCGCTTATCCACTGCTCGGATTCTCGCATCCGGCCGATTCGCGCAGCGACAACATCACGATTCAGCAGCTATTGGATCACCAAGGCGGCTACAACGACGGAACAAACCCGAAGCTGCCGATCGCCAACGTGCTTGGGATTTCCGGCTTCGACCCCACGTACAACATGGGCGCGATCGCGCAAGCGATCGGCGTCCCTTACATCACATCGAAGCGTCAGATCGCACAATTCATGTACGCGCAGACGCTTCAATTTACGCCCGGAACCAACAGCGCGTACTCAAACTACGGTTATCTGCTGCTGGGCGCAATCATCGAAAAGCTCACGGGCATGGATTACTTCGCTTACCTGACCAAGGCCGTGCTCCAGCCAAATGGACTCACCGAGATTCAAGTATTTTCCACCCTGGCGTCAGGGCGGTCCAACAACGAGGCGATCGCGGAGGACGAGGGATTGGGCATCAGCGCTTTGAACCCGGCTTCCCCGCTCCTGGTCCCCTCTGTCTACGGAGGCGACGGCGAGATCAACGAAATCGGCGACCCCAACGACGGATTGTGTGCGTCCGCCGAGACTCTGGCGCAGTTCATATTTCGCAACGCCGTGTGGGGCAACGGGGGCCGCGCGCCCGGTTACACCCGCGACGGCAGCACACCCGGCGCGTCGACTTGGGCGAGCTCCCGCTGGGATGGCGTGGATTGGGCTCTTGTCCTGAATACGCTGGATTGGCCGCCAGCGACGCCGGCGCCCTTGACGGCGCCCAACTCGCCGGCGGCCACAAGCGTCGTGGGCAGCCAGGCGCTCACCCAGTCTCCGTTCACGCTGAAGGTTTCTCCCGGAGGAACCGGGGGATTTTCGAGCACGGGAACTCTGTTAGTAACCAATTCCGCCGGCGTGCAGCAGCCCGTTCAATACTCCGGCCTGGACCCGGCGGCAAACGCCTTCACCGGTTGCACCGCCCTGCTCGCCGGGGCTGGTTCAGCGGCCAATGGAGCCGCAGTGATGCAAACCGGCTTGATTTCCATTATCCAAGCGCTGCTCAGTTCCATCTCGATCCCTTAAACCGCGAACAACGTTTCCCAAAAAAGGGCAAGTATACCGGCCAATATTGCTTCTTGAGGCCCCATTCGGGCAGATTCGGTCGGAACTGGCCTTTGTGCTGATTGCGGCACGAGCAGTTCGAAAGAGGTATTTTTTTCTGAAGACGGAGCGGAGGGCGGGACTCAAGTCCCGCGCGGACTAAAGTCCGCCCCCCACGGTTACCTCGGAATCCACGGGCGGGCGACCCAGAAGTGGTGAAGCACCGTTAATCAACCGCGGCGGGCCTCCCAGTAATCCTCGAATCGGCCGTTGAGTTGACAGCACCGCAACGCCAGGATCGCATTCGCTCCGCGCACGGTCCAGAACATCCCCGACTGCTTACAGCGCGAACCGATGAGGGTTTTGCATCCGGCTTCGATGACGCCCGTGCCGACGAACAGGTGCTGGCCACGGAATTGGGGATAGCGCATCCTCTCCCTATTGTTTTCGAAATAGCCGGCTTCGACGCGAATCTTATCGGCCACCTCGGAATTGAGGGAATCGATGGCGCGGAGCGCCGATACCAAGCCTTCAATCTTGCCCCCGTCGAGCAGGTCCTGGTGGACCATCATCCAACGTCTCTGCTCGGCCTCCCGATTGGGGTGTAGTTTTCGCGCCAGATCCCAAAGGTGCTGGCGGGCGTGAAAGAGATCGACGATCTGAATGGCACCGGGAAAATGGAGCTGCGCGATATTCCAAATCCATTCCGATCCATCACCCATGAACACTTTCGTTTGGGCGCGGCTCCAACCGCGCTTCCAGGCTTCCAGGTAGATGCGCTTGCCAAACTCTTCGGCGGTTTCAATCGCACCCACGTAGGTGGTCGAGTCGGGATCGCGAATGGCGTGGCCTTCCTCGTCCCAGGCAGTTTGCGTGAACACACATCCCAGCTTGGCCTCGCGCGTGTGCGCGAGTTGCCCTTCGGTCTTGCCCTGCCGCCCGACGGTTTCCTTTCTGACGACCGGCACGCCAGTTCCGTCCACTTGCACGTACAGAATCGGAATCGGTTCTCCCACAACGATCGGCAAGTCCAACTGCATGGCCCGTTGGATCTCGGCCTGCTCGCAGACCGCGATATCTTCTCCGACGGCCTCTGCGGTGCGCTCGACGGATTTGGTAGTCACCTCCAGGCCGGCGAGCAGTTTCATCTGTTGACGTCCGCGATCAAACGGAGCATCCTGGCCGACGATGGCTTGCATGCGGCGAACCCCGGGAGAGAGCTCGGTGTTTTCGATATCCAGTTCGGCATCGGCGGGGAATTGTCCGCGATGGCAGTGCGCGCACAGATAGTAGGGGCGCGACACGGTGACTTCGCCCACGGCGGTGAGCACTGGCTTGGAGCGCAACTCCTGATAGCCGGCTTGGTGGCCGCAGGAGCACGGGATGCGGCGCTGCTCCACCGCCGGAGCCGGGAAGCGCAGCAACTCGTTGAGCGCCGTGGCCCCGGCGTGATGCATGGCCGAGCGCAAGGCCATCTCGGTCGCCTCCAGATCGAGACGGCCCGTTTTGCGCCGCTCCTGGAAAACGATGCGCAGGAGTTGGTCTACTTCTTGCGCGACTTCCCGGCGGATCGCTTCGGCCGTTTTTTTTCCTCTGGCGTCAATGTTTCCTCCACAGGGCGCAAGCAACAGATCTTTTCGTTGACTTCAAGGAGTTCGCCGCTCAGCTCCCGGAATCGATGAAATGTCTCCACTTCGCGCTGCGCCTTGCGCAACTCTCCAAGGGAGGCGAAGGTCTCGCTGATCGTCTTGCCACTCACTTTGCGGGTCAGTCGGTAGTTCGGGCCATGGCCGGGCTGCTCCGGTTGATGACAGCGACATCCCGGTTTACCGCAGCGGCCGCTGATGGCGGTAATAGAACCGCTGCGAAAATCTCCCAGATCAACGATACGCGACAGAATGGCGGCTCGCTGCTGTTCATAGCCACTGAGGGGATCGGACATTGTGGCACCTCCGTTCCTAACGTATCACTACGTAAGGAAATCAGCTACAACAAAAAGAACGGATCGTTCAGCCTCTTCTATGCCGCGCACCCGGAATCCACAACCCGCTTGCATTGCGGAACAGCCGGTGATAGAGTAGCTTCGAAATGCGGAACAAGATGCGTTATTTCAAAATCGGCGGCGGGTTCTTGGCGGTCCTAGTGGGGTTAGGAGCGGCCAGCGCGCTGCTGCAGAAACGGGCGACGGTGGAGGCCGCGGGCGTGCAAGCGCCGCGCTTCGAAGTCGACGTGATGTGGCCCAAGCCGCTTCCCAATCACTGGGTGATGGGCAACGTGATCGGCGTCTCCGTGGACGACAAGGACCACATCTGGATCGTTCATCGCCAGGGATCGCTAGAGGCGATGGAAGACTACGCCGTGGCGAACCCGCCGGGTCCCAAGCGGCGGGCAGGAAGGATTGAGGCCGAATGTTGCGCCCCTGCCCCCCCGGTTCTCGAATTCGACGAAGAGGGCAACTTGCTTCGATCCTGGGGCGGAGAAGAGGATGCCAAGAACGGCGGCTACGTGTGGCCCAATTCCAATCACGGAATCACGGTGGATTACAAGGGCAACGTATGGGTCGGCGGCAACGGCCGGAACACCGCCACTCCGGGCGTCGAAGAGGGCGGTCGCGCCGCTCCGGCGCAGGCCAAGCAAGCCGAAAAAGGCAAGGGCGGCGGTCGCGGGCCGGCGTTCAACCCGGCTGCATTCCACGACAGCTATATCATGAAGTTCACTCAGGAGGGAAAACTCCTGATGCAGATCGGCAAGCCCTCTTCCGGTCATGGCAGCAACGACACCGAAAACCTGGGTTTGCCCGCGAAAATCTTTGTCGATCCCAAGACCAATGAGGTGTACGTCGCCGACGGCTACGGGAACCATCGCGTGATCGTTTTCGACGCCGACACCGGAAAGTACAAGCGGCATTGGGGAGCTTATGGCAACAAGCCGGACGACACGCCTCTGGGAAACTATGAGCCTGACGCTCCCCTCGCCCAGCAGTTCCGGAATCCTGTGCACTGCGCCGAGCTATCGCACGACAATCTGCTGTATGTGTGCGATCGCGTGAACGACCGGATTCAGGTGTTCAAACCGGATGGGACGTTCGTGAAGGAACAGGTGATCGCGAAGAACACGCTGGGCGACGGATCGGTGTGGGACATCGCGTTTTCAAAAGACCCGCAGCAGAAATATATCTTCCTGGCGGACGGCTCGAACGAGAAAGTCTATATCATGCAGCGCGAGACCCTTGAAATCCTGACCAGCTTCGGCGACGGAGGCCGGCAGCCGGGCCAGTTCTACGCCGTGCACAGCATCGCCAGCGATTCGAAAGGCAACATCTTCACCACGGAAACCTATCGCGGACAGCGCGTGCAGAAGTTTGTGTACAAAGGCATGGCGCCGGTGACCAAGAAGGATCAGGGAGTGGTGTGGCCGAAGCGGGGCTGACACCTTAGGGATCACGCAAGAACAACTTCGCAATGTCTGCGCACTCAGGGAGTCGTCTGCCGTGAGATGAGTCCGTGAGCCACCGCGTCGACTTCTCGGAAAATGCTTCCATCTACGACCGGCGCCACGGAGCGGTGTTGGTGCTGGACGCAGCACATGAACTTGCGCAACGCGCCGCTCTCCGGCCGGGGTGCCGTGTTCTGGATGTTGGCGCGGGGACAGGGCGCGTCACAATCGCATTCGCAGGCATCGGGTGCGAGACCGTGGCACTCGATTCCGCGCCTCGAATGCTGAACCAGTTACGACAGAAGGCGCCGGGGAGCCAGATCCGCATTGTCGCCGGCGAGGGTGCTCGACTGCGGAGCGACCGGTTCCAATTCCGAGAGAAATTCGTTGGGCGATCTACCGGAAGAGGTAGTCGTTCGGGTTGAGCTTGGCGGTTCTGCAAGCCGGAATCAGGCACGCCGCCGCGGCCGCCGCGATCACCAGGCCGACCCCTAAAGCGAAAGCGCGCGAATCCGCGACGGCCAACCCGCTGACCGAGCTACGCATCAGCGTCACCGCAGCCTTCGCCGCAAGGATCCCCGCAGCCGAGCCCAGTACAACCGGCCGCATTCCTTGCAGGAAAATCAACGCGACGATGTCGCGCGGTGTAGCGCCAACCGCCATCCGGATGCCCACTTCGCGAGTCCTCTGCGAAGCTGCATGTGAGACCGTGCCATATACTCCCGCCGCAGCCAGCAGCAGCGCCAGCACTCCGGTGATCGAAAGTGTCACGTAGAGGAACCGCCGGTCCGCGATCGAATCGCCAATTAGCGTGGACATGGTTGCGCTCAGCAGCACCGGCTGCCCGGGGTCGGCAGAAGCTACCGCGCGGCGGATGGCCCGCGCCAATTCAGGCGTAGGGAGCTGGGCGCGCACCACCAGGAAATCTGCTTGCTCGAAGGCGCGGGACGTGAGATACACCGCGGGACCGGCGTTCTGATCAAGCGAGGCGTGGCGCATGCTGCTGCAGATGCCTACCACGTCGTACCAGCGTTGCGCCTCGTTCAGCATGCAATTGACGCAGATGCGCCGGCCCCCGGCATCGCCGTGCGGGAACAAGGCGCGCGCGGCGATCTCATCGATGATGGCCACGGGGCGGCGATTCGTCACGTCTTCCTCGCGAAGCCACCGCCCTTGGAGCAGCTTCACTCCCATGGTCTGCAAGTAGTCCGCGCTGACGAGGTCGGCCTCCGCCGTGCGGCCGGCGCCGCGCCCCGCTTCTCCTGGATCGGCGGTAATCAAGGGGCCGTTATTTTCCCCGCTGAACGGCAGCGCATCGATCGTGCCCGCGGATTCCACGCCCGGAATCTCCTTCACCGCGTCGAGAATCTTCGGCCACAGCGGCGCTCGGCTTTCCGGCGTGGGATATTTGTCGCTCGAAGGAACGATGATGGAGGCCAGTACGTGATCCGCGTCGAAACCCGGATCGATGGAGAGCAGGCGGATCAGGCTCACCGCCAGCAGACTTCCCGTGACCACCAGCACCACGGCCAGCGCGGCCTCCGCGCCTACCAACAGCGACCGTAAGCCTCCGCGAGCGGAATCACGCAGGGTTCGGTTTGGCTCCGCCGCGCGGAAAGCCGGAAGAATGCCGAACAGAATCCCGTTGACCAGGGAAATCGCGACCGTGAACAAGAATACCTGCCCATCGGCACGTGCCGCGGCCAGGCGCGGAATACTCATGGGCGCGATTGCAGGCAGGATGCGCCACGCGGCGGCGGTGAGCAGAAATCCCGCCAAGCCCCCGGCGACCGCTAAGACGCAGCTTTCGACAATTAGCTGGCGCAGGATCGCGGCGCGGTCCGCGCCCACGGCAAACCGGATGGCGAACTCGCGCTGGCGCGAAAGGCCGCGAGCCAGCAGCAGATTCGCGACATTCGCGCACCCGATCAGCATGAACACGCCTGAGGCGCCAAACAGCAGCCACAAGCCGGCGCGCGAGGCGCCCAGCGTGTGCTGTACCAAAGGCAACGAGCGCAAGGAGCGGAAACGGTTCGAGAGCGGATATTCGCGCGCCAGGTCCGCGCTGATGCGCGCAAGCTCCTGAGAAGCTTGCGCCGGTGCGACGCCGCCGCGCAGGCGAGCCACGGCGCCGTAGCCAAAATCGTCGCGGCGGTGTAACGCCTCCTCGCCCGGCCGAATCAAAGGCGCGGCCCAAAATTCGATATACGGCGAAGGAGTTCGCACCGTTGTGGCGAGCGACATCGGAAAATTGAATTCCGGCGGCATGACGCCAACCACCGTGCAGGCGTGGCCGTTCATTTCAACCGAGCGCCCGATCATACCGCGGTCCGAGTTAAATCGCCGCCCCCACAGTCCAGAGCTGAGGATCATCACGCAAGCGTGATTGGGTTGATCCTCCTCCGGCAGAATATTCCGCCCAAGCATCGGCTTTACGCCCAACGTTGGAAACAGACTCGCCGAAACCGTCAGCCCGTACAGCGCTTCCAGCGGAGTGGTGGAGTCTCCGGCCAGGTTGAATACGGCGTAGTGATAAAGCCCGGCGGATTCGATGGACGAGCTGCGCTCCGCCGCATCGCGCATGTCGCTCCAGAAAACCCAGTCGGCGTGCGGATTGCTGCGCGTGTCATCGGTGCGGAGCTGTACCAATTCCGAAGGCTTCGTGTAGGGGAAGGGCCGGAGCAGCACGGTCTTCACGGCCGCGAACACCACCGCAGCCGCGCTGGTGCCAATCGCTATGGAAGCCAGGGCCACACCGGTCAAGGCCGGATTCCGGCCCATCGTGCGGAGCGCGAATTTCAGGTTCTGCGGCGCGGTCTTCACGGCGCCGATTCGATCTGGCGCATGATGAACTTCACTTCTCCCGGATAAGCTGTGCGTGGATTGTAGGTAAAGAGCTTTTGTTGCAACGATTTTCCCCGGTAAGGAGGGTTTTCCGCCAACTGTTGGGCCAGGAACTCGATGCCCACTTGAATCGACGGGAAGCTTTGGCGCCCGGGATGGTAGCCCCAGTGGTTGTTGTGACGCTCGGCCAGGCCGCAGTGGGTTTCACGGATCGACAGCGCGGGCAACAGCCGGTAATCCAACCCGTGGCGGTCGGCCGCCCGAAGATAATCCCCAATGTGGTGCGGCGCCTGACACCCGTAGCGGTGGAAGAATCGTTCCAGACGGACAAATCGTGGATCGGGAGACGGGTGGAACCACGTCTCCGCCAGGTTCGTACTGCGGCCGCACAGGATCAGCACAGCGGCGCCCAGAAAGCGTGCGATGGGCTGTAGGGGCAGACGGCCGGCCAAAACCAGGAGAGAGGCGGCTGGCCGGGACGCGATTCTGATCCTTATTTTCACCCCGATTAAGAAAGGTTAACAGAAATGGAACCCTCCCCGGGGCTGACCCCGTCCTGACGGGCGGGGCTAAAGGCAGGCTGAAGCGCGGCGCGGCGTCGCACCCTGGCCCCGGCCGTCAGGCCGGGGATCTGAACGCCATGACGCGTTACGGACGGATTACGGCTCGGCACGGCGGGGAGTCAGGGATTCGGGCAGCGCCCGGCCCCGCGCCGGGCGCTGAGCATGCCACAATAGGGATAGGCTGTTTCCGTAATTGGAGTGCATAACCAACCCGGCGCGGCGCCGGGCCGGGGAACGGTCGGAGGGGCTTGGTTCTCTGTTAGAAGCATGTCCTATACTCTCCCCGCCGCTTTCGGCAAATACGAACTGCTCGAGTTTTTGGGCGGAGGTACGTCCCACGTCTATCGTGGGCGGGACACCGTGCTCGACCGACCCGTAGCCGTCAAGATCCTCACTCCAGAAGCCTCATCGGTCGCCGCCGCCAAGGCGCGGTTCCTTCAGGAAGCTCGCATCGCCGGCGATATCCAGCACGAAAACATCGTCAGCGTCTTCGATTTCGGCGAAATCGAGGGCCGGCCCTATATGGCGATGGAATATCTTCGCGGCGAGGATCTCCGCGGTGCGCTGCGCAACAACCGGTTGGCCTCCATCGCCGAGCGGCTGAAGATCGCGGTTCAAATCGCCCGGGCGCTCGAATACGTGCACCAGCGCGGAGTGATCCACCGCGACATCAAACCCGAAAATATCCACCTGGACGCAAACGGCCGTGTAAAGCTCATGGATTTCGGCATCGCCCAAACCGCCGGCCTGGCGCTTAACCGCACCGGAATGACCGTCGGCACGCCGTATTACATGTCTCCCGAACAAGTCTCGGGAGGCGCGGTTTCCGCTGCTTCGGACATTTATGCCTCCGGCATGTTGCTCTTCGAGATGCTGACGGGCTCGCCGGGAGTACATGGCGAAAACATCGAGGCGGTCTTTTATCAGATTCTGAACACCCCACTGGACCCAGCGGCACTGGAAGCCGCGGGCGTCCCCGCGGACATTCGAAATCTGATATTGGAATGCACGGCGAAAAATCCGCTCGAGCGGCCGCAAAGTTTCGGCCCGGTCATCGAGCGGCTCGAACGGTTGCTTGAGCCCCGTCCCGAGCCCCCTGCCGAGCAACGTCCAGCCAAGCAGCCGGTGAATCCCGGAACGTCCTTGATCCGGCTTTCGATCATCGTGTACGGAGCGGTGCTGGTGGTCACCGCCCTGGCGATCGCCACGTGGTTTTGGGTTCAGCCCCCGCCCCAAATTCCAGGGATGATCTATATTCCCGCGGGAACGTTTCTGACCGGCGCCGATAAGCATCCGGTGAAATTAAAAGCGTTTTACGTCGATGCCACGGAAGTGACCAATGCGGATTACTCCGATTTCTGTGGATCCACCGGCTGCGAAGCTCCTCAAGCCGCTCGCAATTTACCGGTGGTCAACCTAACCGTCGCGCAGGCGCGCGCGTTTGCGAAATGGAAGAGTGAGCGCCTGCCAACGCCCCTCGAATGGGAGCGCGCTGCGCGCGGCAAGGACGGCGCCTTGTTTCCGTGGGGCGACGCCGAGGATCCGAAGCTCGCGAACGTGAAGAACAATCCCACGCTCACGCGTCACGAGCTCATGCCGGTGCGTTCGTTCGGCTCTTACCCGGCTTTTCAAATGGTGGGCAACGCGTGGGAGATGGTGGAGGGCAGCGTCCAACCCAGCGCGGCGGCTATTGCCGAATTCGCTCCTCTATTGAAGCCGCCGCCCACGGTCAGCGAACCCTGGATCTCCATCCGCGGCGGCTCTTACCTTGATCCGCTTACGCCGGGCATTGTTTACGATTCGGCCGCGATCCCTGCCCGCTTCTCCGGCCCCAATATCGGTTTCCGCTGCGTGAAGAACCCATAGTGTCGGCCGCTATCTTTGTGAGTTAATTTGGGAACTTCCAAAACACGAGCAGGCGGCGTACAATGTCTTGACCGTCGTGCTGTCTTGAACTACCGACGGAACGCCCTTTGGAGGAAGGGAAGCATGCGCAGAGTTTTTTTGGTTTCCCTGTTGGTAGCAGGTTCTCTAGTGGCGCAGCAACTTGGCGATGGAACGGTGTACGCGGGGCAGCCGGGAGCAATCGAGTACAACGGGCACGGCGGTCTGGCGACGTCCGCGGAATTGGATTTTCCGTGGGGGTTGGCTTCCGATTCTAAAGGGAATCTCTACATCGCGGATTCCGGGAACAACCGAGTGCGCGAAGTTTTCGCCGCCAATGGAGACATCACCACATTCGCGGGGAACGGCGGTACTGGAATTGGGATCTCGCTGCTGACTTATAACGGACAGCCCGCTACTAGCGTTGAGCTGCCAACCCCCACAGCTGTTGCGGTGGACGGGTCGGACAATGTGTACATCTACGTGCCCGGGCCCAGGCTATCGCGAAGGTGACGGCAGCTAGCGGGACGATCTCCACGGTAGTGCCGTCGAGCGTGCTATCGAATTTTAGCTTTGCACTGGCAAGCGCGCAGGTCACTGGACTCGGCATGGCTGTGGATCAGGGTGGGACGACGATCTGGCTTTCGGCCCCCGGGCAGATTCTGAAAATTACCCTCGCTTCCGCGACGGTAGCCACTACTGCCACGGGAGATCCCTTCAGGTCGGCGATCGCGCTGGCCCCCAACGGCGACACAGTCTTTTACTCCGATCTTTCGGGCACTCCGTCGTTCATGCGCACCAGCGCGGCCAGCGGAACGACCACGACCGTGTTCAGCGGGCAGGTGCCCTGCGACAAGAGCCAGAATCCCTTCCCCGGCTGCACCGCTCCCATGTCTCCCTCCGGGCTAGCCGCCGATTCGGCGGGCAACATCTACTTTTCCAATTCCCCCCAGGCGCAGGCGGCATATCCCGCCGATGCGATCTTCAAAATCGATTCCAGCGGCAACCTTACCCAAGTGGCGGCCAGTCCTCCCTCGACGGAAGGAACCATCCTGGGGGATTCGCTCGCCGTCGATCCCGCCGGGAACGTGTATTTCAGCTCGATCGACAGCACGGTTCGCCGCCTCGCGCTCGCGGCGGCGAATCCGGCGCCCGCGATCACACTGGTGGTGAATGCCGAGGGCGGCGGCGCCACGATTGCGCCGAACACCTGGGTGACGCTCAAGGGCGCGGGCCTCGCGCCAGCGGGAGACTCGCGCACCTGGCAGGCGGCCGATTTCGTGAACAATCAATTACCGACGCAACTGGATGGGGTCAGCGTGACCATGAACGGCGAGAACGCTTACGTGTACTACATCAGCCCAACATAGGTGAACGTACTGACGCCGCCAGACCTGGCGTCCGGGACGGTTCAGGTTCAGGTCACGACGAAGGCGGGGACAAGCGCTGTGTTTGCCGCCCAGACCCAGGCTGAGGCGCCGTCGTTCTTCATCTTCGGCGCCGGGCCGTACGTCGTGGCAACGCACGCGAATGGCAGTCTCATTGGACCGACGAGCCTGTATCCCGGATCGAGTACGCCGGCGGCACCAGGCGAGACCATAACTTTATACGCGAACGGTTTCGGCCCGACCTCGATTCCCGCCATAAAGGGATCGGAAACACAGTCGGGGGACCTGACCCCGCTGCCGTCGGTTACCATCGGCAAAGCTTCCGCAGCCGTGCAGTTCGCGGGCTTGATTTCGCCGGGCCTGTTTCAATTCAACGTCGTCGTGCCGGCTTCGACCCCCGGTGGGGACAACGCCCTCACGGCGACATTTGGCGGCTTCACAACACAATCCGGCGTGCTTCTAACGGTGCAATCCCTTACGCCCGAGGTTCAGAGCCTGACCCTCTCTGCATCGCAGATCGCGGGAGGAGGATCGGTTCAAGGAACGGTTACGCTGACCGGGGCGGCGCCGTCCGGGGGAGCCGTCGTCGCTTTGTCGTCCAATTCAGCAGCTGCGACCGTGCCGGCCACGGTCAGCATTCCGGCCGGTTCCACGTCGGCGTCCTTCACCGTTTCCAGCAGCGCCGTGACCTCGAATCAGAGCGTCGCTATCACGGCTACCTATGGCGGGAATTCCGGCCAGGCGGTGCTACAGGTGAATGCTCCGGCAGCTCCTTCATCCTTTACGCTATTGGAACTCACCGTGACGTTCCAGCCGTCTGGCTCAGCCTCGTTTGCGACCATCATCCAAGTCACGCCCAACGCTGGCGGCTCCAGCTATTCTGCGGAACTTTCCGGCGGGACCTTTCTTCATCAACGGAACCGCCTCGAATCAGGGCCAGACGTTCACGTTTAACGCCGTACAGCCGGGCGGCGACCTCCTTGTGGGTGACATTCTCCTGGTCGTGGCGAGCGGCTCATTCAGCTTTACATTGACGCAGACATTGAGCGTGACCGGGTTCGAATCCGGCAATGTGTCGGGCACGCTGACCGTCACCGGCAACTCCCTGGGGGGCGGGGCCGCGATGACGTTTTCCGAACTGATCGTTGGGACCTATATAGAGGAACAATAGAATCGTGAATCACTGACGCAGGGCGTAGACAAAGAGCGCTGCCCCGCGTTCACCGCGATGTACTGGCGTCCGTTCACGGCATAATCATCGGCCCGCGCCGGGGCATTGTTTACGGTTCGGCCCCGATCCCCGCCCCCTTCTCCGGCCCCAATATCGGTTTCCGCTGCGTGAAGGACCCTTAGCGCGGCAAGCTTTCAGCATTCAGCCGTCAGCGTTACAAAAGCTGAATGCTAATCGCTGAGAGCTGAAAGCTCCAACGGCTAATCCCCGGGCTTAGCCGCCGTTTCTACATGCCCTCCGAAGCCGAAGCGCATCGCCGAAAGAAGCTTATCCTGATAGTCGGCTTCCCCGCGCGAGGCGAAGCGCTGGTAGAGCGCGGCGGAAAGAACCGGCGCGGGGACCGCTTCGTCGATGGCGGCCTTTATGGTCCAGCGGCCTTCGCCGGAATCGGAAACGCGTCCGGCGAATTGGGAGAGCGCGGGATCTTTCACCAGGCTCGCGGCAGTCAGATCCAGAAGCCAGGAAGCGATCACGCTGCCGCGCCGCCACACCTCCGCGATGTCGCGGACGTTTAGCTCGTATTGATAATGCTCCGGGTCGCGAAGTGGAGTGGTCTCGGCGTCTATCGCTTCCTGCTTCCTGCCGATATTGGCCGCGCGCATGATGCCGAATCCTTCCGCGTATGCGGCCATCAGGCCGTACTCGATCCCGTTGTGGACCATTTTGACGAAATGGCCTGCTCCGTTTGGGCCGCAATGCAGATAGCCCTGTTCGGCGGTTCCACCCAGATTTTCGCGACCCGGCGTGCGAACAATCGAGCCCGGGCCCGGCGCGAGCGTCGCGAAAACGGGATCCAGCCGCGCCACCGGCTCTAACCCTCCGCCGATCATCATGCAATAGCCGCGCTCCAGTCCCCACACGCCACCGCTCGTGCCGACATCCACGTAGTGAATCCTCTTCGTCCAAAGTTCCTTGGCGCGGCGGATATCGTCGATGTAATAGGAGTTGCCTCCGTCGATGAGGATATCGCCCGCCTCCAGATGCGGAACGAGCGCGGCGATGGTTTCATCTACGACGGCCGCCGGAACCATCAGCCACACCGCGCGAGGCTTTTCCAGCTTGGCCGCGAATTCTCCCAATGAGGAAGTCCCCAGCGCCTGATCCCGAACCAGATCCTGCACCGCCGTGGGCGATCTATCGAACACTACACACGAATGCCCTCCCCGCAGCAGCCGCCGCACCATGTTCGCGCCCATTCTTCCGAGACCGACCATGCCCAACTGCATCGTGTCACTCCTTGATTTCGGCCTTGATTTCGGCCTTGATTTCGGCCTTGGTTTTGGCCTTCGCTTTGCGATACCACCGGATCAAACGATTCGTGGAGCTGTCATGGTTGAGCGCCGGCTCCGCCGGGCTTTCCGTTGACGCGCTCAACGCATTCGCTGTGCGCTCTTCGAGCTCCGGAATAATTCTCTGCGCCAGCGCTTTGCCCAATTCCACACCCCATTGATCGAAGGAATTGATTCGCCAGATCGCGCCTTGAGTGAATACACTATGCTCGTAGAGCGCCACGAATTTACCCAAAGTCTCCGGCGTAAGCTTCTCCGCGAGAATCGTGTTCGAAGGCCGATTGCCTTCGAAAATGCGATTGGGAACCAGCCAATCCGCAACGCCCTCCGCCTTTACCTGATCCGCCGTCTTTCCGAACGCCAGGGCTTCGGTTTGCGCGAAGACATTCGCCAGCAGCATATCGTGATGGCGCCCAAGCGGGTTCAGTGTTCGGGCGAAGGCGATAAAGTCGCAAGGGATCAGGTGCGTTCCTTGATGGATCAATTGATAGAACGAATGCTGGCCGTTGGTCCCCGGCTCACCCCAATAAATCGGGCCGGTGGGAACCGTCACCTTCACGCCCGCCAGCGTGACGCTTTTGCCGTTGCTCTCCATGGTTAGCTGCTGCAAATAAGCCGGGAATCGCTTCAAGTATTGCTCGTACGGCAATACTGCCACCGTTTCCGCGCGGAAGAAATCGGCGTACCAGACTCCCAGCAGGCCCATGAGAACCGGCAAATTGCGATCGAACGGAGCGGTGCGGAAATGCTCGTCGATTTGATGAAAACCGTCGAGCATTGCCCGGAAATTTGTCCCTCCGATGGCCAGCATGGTGGAAAGGCCGATGGCCGAATCCATGGAATATCGCCCGCCAACCCAATCCCAAAATCCGAACATGTTGACTGTGTCGATGCCGAATTTCGCCACTTCCGCGGTGTTCGTCGACACAGCCACGAAATGTTTGGCGATCGCCGTCTCATCGCCGCCCAGACCTCTCAAAAGCCACTGGCGAGCCGAGTGCGCATTGGTCATGGTTTCGAGAGTGGTGAACGTTTTGGAAGAGATGATGAAGAGGGTTTCCGCCGGGTTCAGATCGCGCGTCGCTTCCACAAAATCGGTGCCGTCGATATTGGAGACGAAGCGGAAGGTCATCGAGCGGTCGCTGTAATATTTCAGAGCTTCGTAAGCCATCACGGGGCCGAGGTCGGAGCCGCCGATGCCGATGTTGATCACATTTCGTATGCGCGCGCCCGTATGGCCTTTCCACTCCCCGCCGCGGACGCGCTCCGAAAATGCCTCCATTTTCTCCAATACCGCATGAACTTGCGGAACCACGTCTTCGCCGTCCACAACGATGGATGTTCCTTGGGACGCTCGCAGCGCCACATGCAGAACAGCGCGGTTTTCCGTGACGTTGATCTTGTCGCCCCGGAACATGGCGTCGATGCGTTTCCGCAAGCCCGAAGCCTCGGCGAGTTCGATAAGGAGCCTCACGGTCTCATCGGTGATCCGGTTTTTGGAGTAGTCCAGAGAAATGCCCGCCGCTTCGGCGATCATCCGCTCCCCACGGCCGGGATCCTGAGTGAACAAATCTCGCAGATGCAATATGCTGATTTTTTTGAAATGCGCTTGCAGCGCTCTCCAGGCCTGCCGGGTAGACATGTGCGCGCTCCTGCCCCACCATGATACGATTTCGCGCCGGGCCGCGAGGGGCACACGGCCGTCTCAGCCGGCCGTCTCCGCGCTATACCTTGCGATCAGCCCATTCCGGACGGCGAGATGAAAGATATAACCGAAGAACCGCGCCGCCAGCACGATGTACAACGCAGCCAGGCATGCGCCCCACGCAAGCTGGTTTGCGGACAAGACTCGCGAAGCCACCACCGATCGCATCCCTTCGAAGACATAGGAAGCGGGCAGTAGCCGCGAAATCGCTTGCATCCAATGCGGCAGCGTGGATAAGGGATAGAACACTCCCACAAAGGGCGACAGCAGCGCGGGAATCGGCCAGATGAACCATTCCGCTACCGGCCCCCACCGGAGCACGATGGCGCATCCGCTGACGCCCAGCGCGATGCCGAATAAAAACAAAATTAGAAGAAACGGGGCCAGCATCAAGCCGTAAATGAAGAAATTCAGCCCGAACACCGCCCCGGCCAGAATCACCATCACCGCCAGCCCCACCGAGCTGGTGGCGATGCTCGAAACCACCAATCCCATGACGTATTCGGAAATGCGCAGCGGAGTGCCGAAAAAATTCAGGAAATTGCGCGTCCAAACGTCTTCGAAAAACGTCGTGGTGATGCCTTGCATCACGCGCACCATGAAATCCCACAGCAGCACGGCGCCCAAAATTGCGGGCACGAAATTAACCCCCGATGCCGTTACGGAATTCAAATAGCGCGTGATGAATCCCCACAGCACGATATCGACCGCGACCCAGGCGAATACAGGCAGCACGCGCGCGGGGCTCCCGGAGAGCAGATACATCTGGCGGAGCACGATGGCGCCAGTGCGCTTGAAAGGAGTCCGGTTCAAAGTGATGTTCATCGGCTCACTCCTGAAGCGCGAGCGGCTCGCGAGCCACGGCGATGAATAAATCCTCCAGCGTCTCTTTCCCATGCTCGTGCGGTAGGGTTTTCGGGTCCCCTTCCAGCAGAATACGGCCGTGGGAAAGGAACAGGACGCGATCGCACACGTCCTCCACTTCGTGCATGTTGTGCGAGGTCCACAGCACGCCTCCGGTTCCGTTCGACGCGGATTGCCGGATTTTGGCGCGCACCTCCCGCGCGGTGGCCGGATCCAGCGAAGCGGTCGGCTCATCGAGCAGTAGTAAAGCCGGATCGTTAAGCATCGCCTTGGCCAGCGACACGCGCGTCTGCTCGCCGGAGGAGAGCAATCCATATTTCACGTTGCGAAGCTTCTCCAAATCAAATTGCTCCAGCAGCGCGGCGATGCGCTCCTGGAGCGAGCTTACGCTGTACAACATTCCGAAGATGCGCAGGTTCTGATAGACCGTCAGGTTCCCCGGCAGCGCCGCGTAGACGGCGGCAAAGTTGGTCCGTTCCAGCGCGCGCGAGCGATGCGTGGCCAAATCCACGCCCTCGATCCGAATGGTTCCCGAGCTCGGCTCGAGAATCCCGAGAATCATATTAATCGTGGTGGTTTTCCCGGCGCCGTTCGGTCCTAGAAGCCCTAAAATCTCGTTGCGCGCGAGCTCGAACGAAACGCCGTCCACGGCCATTGTCTCGCCGTAGTCCTTCCGCAGATCCACCACACGGAGAACGTTCGACACCCTTTCATGATCGCAAGCGTCGTGGCCGCGCAAACACGGTAAAGCCGCCTGGCTGCCGGTTGGCGCTGGAACTGGCCTGGACGTTTACCCGTTGTAAACCGGATCGATCGTATCGTCGGGCATGAGATGCTCGTTTATCGCCTGGCTCTGTTGGTTTTCAAGGGTGCCGTCGCCCTCGTAATAAACCTTGAGAAGCCAGCCGAACACCTCGCCGGGCCACTTGTTCGGCCAGTTGGAAGAGGAAGGGAGGCTCTCCGGGGAGGCTCCCAGCGCTCCCGCCAGGTCTAGAATCTCGCCGTGATGCCAGCAGATCAGGATATTTTTATTGGCATAATCCTTCGCATTTTCGCGGATGTGCTGTTCCAGTTTCAGATAATGCTTGTCCGCACAATTTGAGTCGATGGGTTTTTTAATCGCAGTCGCCAGAGGCGTAATGGTTAACAGCGGCCGGTCGCTATTCTCGGAATCCGTGGAAGCGAACAGATAATCCCACTGGATGGGCTTGCCTTGCGGGTCCGTTTGATTCTGGAGGTAGTGGACGTATGCCTGAGCCCGTGCCTGACCTGCGGGTGAAAGCCCTGGACCGGTGTCCGGCTTCTCGGCATGACGGATAAGGTAAATAGTGGCATTCGCCGGCATCGGCGAAGGCTGGGCTGCTTGGGCGCCTTCTGGTAACATGTAAAACCCCTCCGTAAATCAGAATACCTGTATCCGGGCGAACCGGTTGAGAGGAACGCCGCCCCCAAAGAGTCTAGGCGAATCGCGAAAAAACGCCAAGGCGAACCGGGTTAAAGGGGACAAAAGCTTCGCACAAAGGTGAGGGAAGGCGTGTACTGCGAGGCTCGCCGCTACTTCCAGGACTCCATCGCTTTGCGCGGAAGCGAATCCGGCAGAAAATCGAGCAGCTCCAGGCGCACTCCATCGGGATCGGTGACGTTGGTGATGGTTGTTTTGGTCGCTCCCGTTCGCGGATCGGCGACAGTCACGCCTCGTGCGCGCAACGCGGCTACCGTAGCATTCAGATCCTCAGGCCAGATCCCGATGTGGCTCAATCCAGCGGGGCGTTCCGCGCTAGCCGGAGCGAGCTCCAGGAACGTGTCGCGATTGATCTGAAGATAGGTAAGCGTGGGTTTGCCATCGTTGCCGCGAATGGTGAACGCTTCGCGCAAGCCGACGGTCTTGGTGTAGAAATTCATCGAGCGGTCGTAATCTTTCGCGTAGATACCCACGTGATTCAACCGCAGCCCCGGCGCCGGTTTCTCTTGAGCGGATCTCTCCTGAGCGGCGGTGGGTTGCATGAGAAAAATTCCTAAGCCGATTCCGGCCGCGAATAGGATCAAGCCTTCGAGTAGTCTTCGCATTCACTCCTCCTGGGGTTTCAGTGTACACCCGGAGCATGGCGTTGAGGAGCAATGGTGGGCCCTGTAGGATTTGAACCTACGACCAACGGATTATGAGTCGCGCGAATCAGTTACTCACGGTTACCAGTCGCTGCCATAAGCTGCTAGCATTGAGGTGGATCCCGGCCACACGGCACTTCACGGCGACTCAGGGTTGCTCGCCGTTTTTAACCAGAGTCCCTGTAGAAGTCCCTGTACTTGTCCCTGTGGCAAACCGCGCCGAATAGATACCAGGATGCGCCGGTAAAATGCCCCGCCCGCACTCACCAGACGACGCAGGTGAAGCCGGAGGGCCTCGCCGGGACCCGACCCATGCCTGCGGGACCGCGCGGCGCGTCCTGGGTACGCGGGAATCTCGATAGTGTGTAGACTAAATCGCGCGCGGCGCCGATAATAAAGAGTGGAAGGCAATTCCCGGCCCGCCTAGCCGAGTCTGATCCACTTGGCGAATGGCTTTCCCGCCGCCGGCGGGCCGCTTCAGTCCTCGGCGGGAGCGGAGACGGGATGGAAAAGCGGAATGGTTACCGCGAGCAGCGGTTCGCTGAACTTGACGCCCAAATTGCGGCTGATGGGCGCAAACGCAATAAACATAAACAGGGGAATCCTCCGCCGAAGAGCGGCGGGAACATTTCATTCAAACGGTTCAAGGCTGAATTCCTGACGCGCCAAGAAGAGGCTGATGCACAAAACAAGGGGGAGGATTCCCTCCCAGTAGGGGTCGATCGTAATTCGGCGATGATGTACATGTTCGGAGCCGCATCGGGGTACGATCCGATCCACGTCTTCTCATGGCCGGACCTGTGGAAGGCGGCGCGACGATCAAAACTTGTTTGCCTTATGCGGGAAGCGGCGAGCAGGGGACATACTAATCCCTTCAGGGAGTTTCTTGACAACCTACTGGAACTCCTCGAGGTCGATCCACCACCGGGCGTAATCACCCCCTTTACGAAAGATCCGGGAGTCAAGAAGCCCAAGAAGTGGCATCTGAAGCTGCACGACATGCACGGCAAGGACGGGAATCCGCCTCCTACCAACGATGTGTGCCGGGGCTATGCCGAGCGGCTTTTTCCGTCTGAATACCGGCGCGCCGGACGTGGCGGAAAAACTGAAAGAATGCTCGTGAACAGAGTAGGCAATGTGCTCCGTAGGTGCCTGAAAAATCAATCAGCAACAAATTCCCTCCGGTAGGGATTTGTTGCACAACGAAGACCCCACCAATCTTTTCTGTTGCTAGGCCACATAGCAAGATGTGGCTAGTATGTTACTCGCTTCAAAACCCAGCGAACGCGAAAGCGTAGCTAATCGAGCATTACTAAATGAGCACGAGGCGGCGCAACGTCTTGGGCTGAGTGTCGCTACTTTGCGGCGGCGGCGTTTACTCAGGCAACCTCCAGTGTGGTGCAAACTTGGCGCCCGCGTACTTTATCGCGCCGAAGACCTGACCAGCTTCGTGGAGGCGAATATCGTCCAACCCGCCGCCGGCGGCCGAACCCCGGAGGGCAGGTTGGCGTCGTGACCGGCGCAATCGAATTCAGCCCGCGCGAAATCGCCGAATACTACCGCATCCGTGCTCCCCGGGTGAAACAGACCAAGACAGCGCAGTGGCGCGGGCTCTGTCCAATCCACAAGGGGCAAGGCGATAACTTTGCCGTTGAAGCGGCAACGGGGCGGTGGACTTGTCATTCCGGTTGCGGGGGCGCCGGCGGCGATATCTTCGACCTCGAAGAGCGACTGCGTGGCGGCGGCGATTTCACAACCCGGAAGGCGGAAGTCTTTCGGTTGGTGGGCCACGTCGAACCTGAGTACCGGCGCAACGGTCACCAAGTGCACGGAAGTTCCACGGCGGCCGGCTTACGCGAAGTCGAGCGCTACCCGTATGTGGACCGGGACGGTAAACTGCTCTTCGAAGTCGTTCGCTACTCCAAGCCTGATGGCGGCAAGGTCTTCCGCCAGCGCAAGCCGGACGGACGCGGCGGCGTTATCTGGAACCTGGAAGGCGTCGATCGAGTTCCGTATCGCTTGCCGAAGGTGCTTTCCGCGGAAACTATCTTTCTTCCCGAGGGCGAACGGGACGCTCACACGCTCGAAGCTTGGGGGCTGACCGCATCGTGCAATCCAGGCGGATGTGGCGCGAGCCGGTTGTACGAGGGATGGAGGGATTTCTTCCGCGGCCGGCATATCGTAGTTCTGCCGGATTCCGACGGGCCAGGCCGCAAGCACGCGGCGGCGGTTGCGGCCGCGCTGTTAGATACGTCGGCTTCCGTCCGCATCGTGGAACTTCCTGGCTTACCAGAGAAGGGTGATGTGACCGACTGGAAGCAGGCGGGCGGCACACTCGAGCAATTCCGTGAAGTCGTGAAGGCGGCGCCGAAGATTGACACGGCGGCACTGGCGGCGATTCGCGCGCGGTGGGGACTGGGGGACGAAAAGCCGAGTCACGAAGCACGCGCGGAAGCGGCGGACGATTGGCCAAAGCCTGAGCGGATCCACGCCGAACTTCCACCTGTCGAGGCCTTCTCGGAAGACCTTCTCCCTGATTCGTTCCGTCACCTGGTGGCGGACGTGACAGAACGGATGCAAGTCCCGATCGATTACCCGGCGGTCGTGATGGTGCTGTGTCTGGCGGGTGCCGTGAACCGGCGGGCCGTTATTCAACCGAAGGCGAACGATACCGGATGGCTGGTTGTGCCGAACCTTTGGGGCGGCATCGTCGGGCCGCCGGGAGTCATGAAATCCCCTGTCATTCAAGCGGCAACGCGTCCCCTTAATCAGATTCAGGCAGAATGGCGGCGCGAGCACGATGAAGGGCTGAGAGAGCATGTGCGCGCGAAAGAAGAATGTGACCTTCGCCAGGCGGCGTGGAGAGAGCAATTCAAGGCGGCATCGAAGAGCGGGAATGCAGCTCCCGACAGACCCGAGGATGAACCGCAAGAACCGAAATTGCGGCGGCTAATCGTGAACGACGCAACCTTTGAGGCGCTACACCAGACCATGAACGAGAACCCGGCGGGCGTAATGGTAATCCGAGATGAACTTACCGGCTGGTGGAGCACATTGGATCGTGCGGGACGGGAGGGCGAACGGGCATTCAGCCTACAGGCGTGGAACGGGGACACCGGACACACGATAGACCGAATTGGGCGCGGCACGATTCATGTCGAGGCGTGCTGTATGTCCATGTTGGGCGGCATTCAGCCGGGGCGGCTTCGCTCCTACCTGGTGGACGCCCTCAGAGACGGTCCAAGCAACGATGGGCTGATTCAGCGGTTTCAGTTACTGGTGTGGCCGGACACAACGGATTGGAGTTATGTGGACCGGGCACCGGACGCGGCTTCCGAAGCACAGGCCGCACGCGTCTTCCAAAAGCTGGTAGAGATGGACGCGAAGAAGCCGGCGGAGTTCCGCTTCGCGCCGGATGCACAGGAACTCTTCATCGCGTGGCTTAGCGACCTCGAAGCGAAGCTTCGCGGGGATGAACTCCACCCGGCGCTGGTTTCGCACTTGAGTAAGTATCGCAGTCTCATGCCGAGCCTGGCGGTTCTTTTTCACCTGGCGGACGCGGCGGCGCGTGGGGAGAATGCCGATAGCGTTTCGCTTTGCCATGCGCGGCAAGCGGCGGCATGGTGCGAATATCTGGAGTCCCACGCGCGCCGGGTCTACTCTTGCATCACGACACCGCAAATGCGCGCGGCGCGGGAATTGGCTGAGAAGATCAAGCAGCGAAAAATTGGGGCCGATGGCTTCTTTTCATGCCGCGACGTTTACCTGAAGGGATGGAGCGGGCTGGATACTCCCGAGGCCGTGAGGCAAGCGGCGGAAGTCCTGGAGGATGCCGGATGGATTCGGGGACTGCCCAGCGAATCCTCTGACCCGTTAGGCCGCGGGCGTCCCTCAAATCGATACGCCGTCAACCCGAGGATATCGCAATGAGTACACCTACGCTGGCAACCAGAAGCCGGTGGATGGACTGGCAGCCGAAGACCCAAATCTCAGCGGAAACGGCAGGGACCATACCTACAAAAACATCAAAAACAGTTTCTGTAGTTTTTGTAGGTGCCGTACCTGCCGAAATCCACAAGATTGAGAAGGGGCCGGAACAGCCGGGCATGCCCTGGGAGGAGTGGCAAGCGACAGCGCTGAACCGGATTTTCCTGGAGCAAGGCGTAACCCGGCAGCCGGGCCGAATCAAACCCGAAACGGTCCGTCACGGAATCGAAAAAGGCGCGCGCCGGCGGGAAGGTGAGCGATGAAGAAGGGTCGCGCGCCGGTTACCCGCGGTCCCGCCGATTGCTTCAGAACCACAAGCATTTTCGCTCCCTGCGACGTGTGCGGCGTACGGCCGGAAGTAATCCATGTTCCGTTACACGGCACAGGGTTCCGCTGCGCCGATCATTGCCAGAATTGCGCGCGGGACGGCAAGGAAGCGGGGGAGGCAAAACTGTGAGACAGACGGAAATCTATGAACTCGAATGCCATAAGTGCAAATCCCACGTCGAATTGAAGACAACGGACGTCCGGGACGGCGCGGGGTGCTGCCCGGGATGCGGCGCGGCGTTGCGTATCGAATGGAGGGCCGGTAACTGAACATGAAGGCAAACCCGCGGGTATTGTTCTGGTTCCGTTGTCCAGACCTCGAACTGGGGCTGATGACCCTGAAGCGTGCCGAGCTGCGCTGCTATCTGGTGGTTCTTAAGTCGATACAGCGTGACAGGAACCGCGGGCTGGTGAGCGTAAGACAGGCCGCCCGGCGCGCGAGAATAAGCGCCAACAGCGCGCAAAAGGCCCTGGCGTACCTTGTCCGCGGCGGTTGGTTGCTGCGCCATGGCGAACGGCGAACCGGGTACACCTACAGCCTGCCATTCCTCTGGATGGGCGATGAGCGAAAGCGTGCAATCGGAGTTGGACAACAGCCAAAGGAAGAGAAAAGGGCGAACCCCACCCCACTCTTAGAAACGGGCAAGGCACTCGAATTAGTCAGCTTTCCCAAGGGAACCAAAGGCAAGCGGCTTCTGATGCAGATCTGCGCGACGCACGCGTAGGGCTATAGAAAGTGTGCGGTAGCACGAATAGGTGAACGAATAGGTGAACGAGATGAGCACCAAACCACACTGGCAACAGATCGGACTCGGAAGGGCCAACAACCGCGGCGTGTCCAACATCTACGGAAACGCGCCGTGTCCGCCGCGGAAGCCCCGCAAGCGCCGGAAACGTAAACGATCCAAAGGGCGGCGGGCGAATAAGAGGGCAACGCAGACACCCTGGATGTGGGTCGGGCGGGCGGGAGAACCGCCGGCCGGTGGGCCCAACATGGGGCGCGGCCACTTCGACCCCGAGCGCGACGAGCGGGCCGGATTTGGCCGATAATCTAAAGGAATGCTCTTCAGAGGCGCCGTTCTGGTGATCTTGCTGATTCCCGCGCTTGCCGTTTCGTATTACTTCGGTGTCGTGCTTCCCGCCAATGAACGCACAAGGCTTCAGTTGGAAAAGGACAAGTACGAGGCCGAGAAAAAAGAGAAGGCCGAACAACACGAGCGCGCGGCCAGCAACGAAAAGATGTTGGGATTTTGCGTCGACGGAACCGACGCGGAATACTGGAGCTACATCAAGCTGAACGGCACACCGGTTGCGGGCAAGCCCGGAACCTACTCTGCCCCGACGTACATTTGGGAAGCGGCGCAAAAGCGCAAGAACGATGGGTTAGCGGAATGCCATAAGGAGTACGGCCAGTAAAAACTGAAGCCCGTGAAACCCGCGTCGTTCACGGCAGTAGTTGGGGGCGCCCTCTTGCTGGCGGCCAGTTTTTCGTTCGGTTATGAAGTGGCCGCCGGGGTTTAACGCTAGCGGCCACGGGGTGGCTATTACGCGGTCCTCCGCTCCTCCATCCAGCGGCGCGCGTCTTCAACCGCTTCCTGCCGGCGGTGTTCTCTGTAATTCTGATCCAGGACCCAAACATAATGGGCCATGGGGGTGTCGTCAGGCTCAAAGCCTTCACCGCCGTAGCTCGAGAGCACCTGTCGGAAGCGCTGCGGGAATTCGGGAGTGGTGATTAGCTCGGGACATGCTCGGTACAGGGCGCGCGCCGCCTCTAAGCGGCTTGCGAATTGGTAGAGGTCCTCTTCATCAGACAGCCGGTTCAGGACGTTGCGCGCAGCAGAGAGACAATGCATCCCCGCCGGTGGATCGGATGCCGCGAAACTTCCGGTGGACAGATCGCCGCGCGGCGGCTTTAACGCTTCGCCCCCACCTTGATCCACGCGCCGGCGGGGATGCCGAGCGATTATGGATGCTCGGGGGCGGCAGTTTGTTACGCGGAATATGGCCGGAAAGACGCGGTGGGGGGGGCAATGAAACCATGGACACCGAATGCAAACGTCTGCCGCGGCCCGCCCGCCTGGTAGCTTGGCGGCGGCGCTGTTCGGGGGTTATCGCGGTGAGCGGGGATTTCGGGAAAGCCAAGCGTTGAGAAACTTATCAACAAGATCTTTGGTGGCGTCTCGTATGCTCCGCGCCGTGGGCTGCGAGATCACAATTCCGCTCTCCCATGTCGACGCCATGCAGGTTTCCTTTTTATTCCTGTTAACCTGAACGCACTGCCTGAATTCTACCGATACGAATGCGGCACGCGAGTCAGGTGACACGGTCACGGCGATGTAAAGATCCTGACCGTTCAGCCCGTCTATTATTGCCTCTTTGCTGCTGGTGTCGCCATTGGTCCTAACCTCCAGGCCTGCGATTCGCATGTGCAGCTCCACGTCGGTTCTGATATCGTCCTTGGTCAATCCGAGTTTTTCCGCACCTGAGTTCAGTTCCTCTATCAGTACCTGCGCTCCCCTGACGCCCGCCAGTCCCCCGTCGTCATGAAACGACTGGATTATCTTCTCTATTTCCTCGAACCGCTTTTTGTCCGCATCTTCCTGGGCGAAGGACGTCAGCGCGACGAACACAAAACAGATAGCTTTCTTCATGTGTGCTCCTTCGATCATTTCTTCACCCCGCGTGGGGCCCCCGCACGACGGCCCGCACGTTTCTTTTGTACCGCAATCCCGGAGTTCACGCATTGCCATTGACATATCCTAACGTTTGGTTTATGCTTTAGTCATGGCCAAAAAGAAAACAGCCGCGTCGGAAGCGGCAAGCCTGATGGGGCGCCGAAGCGTTAAGGCGCGGCGCGAGAAGTGGGGCGAAGCGGAGTTCGAGCGCAAGCTACAGGAATGGGGCAAGTTGGGCGGCCGGCCCAAGGGCAGCGGAAAGAAGCAATCCAAGAAAGGCGGTGAGTGAGATGGCGGTTTACAGACCGAAGCGGAATGGCGAAGTCTCTAAGTTTTTCGTCTGCGAATTCGTTTACCAGGGCAAGCGGTTTCAGGAATCCACTGGCGCCACCTCGAAGACGGTAGCGAAGGAATACGAGAAGCGGCGAAAGGCGGAACTGGAGCGGGCGGCCGCGGGGTTGCCCACGGAACAGAAGGCGAACCGCATTCGTACGGTTGCCGAGGTAGTCGAAGCTTACCTTGCAGGCTATAAGCTGACGCATCGCCCTTCCAGCATCGATTTTGCGACCGTCCGGCTAGGCGCCATTGAGCGGCTCTTGGGAACCACCGTACTTTCTGACCTGACCGAGGAGCGCATGCGGGAGTATGTCCGGCAGCGGAAAGCGGATGGCGCAAGCGGGCGGACCATCAACATGGAGTTGGGCGAACTGTCGCGGGCCATCGGGCGGACGTGGCGGGAACTGTGGCCACGCGTCAAGAAACTCGAAGAGCGCAAGGACGTCGGGCGGGCGATTTCCCCCGAGGAACAGGGGAAGCTGTTGGATGCAGCGGCTACTCTGCGTTCCCGGGTGGTTCGCACGGCGGTACCGCTGCTCATGCTCACCGGGCTTCGTTCGGGTGAGGCTCTTGGGTTGCGTTGGAGCCAGGTGAACCTGTTTGATCTGGTTATCACGGTAGGCCGCGCCAAAACTTCCAGCGGAACCGGCCGGCAAATTCCGATCAACAATGAATTGGCGGACGTGCTGGCGGGGCATCGCGGTTGGTTTGTCGAGCGCTTCGGGGAACCCAGGCCGGAACACCGCGTTTTCCCGTTCGGCTCCCCGCAACCCACCGATCCCGACAGGCCGGTAACGGACATCAGTTCCGGTTGGGACCTGGCGCGAAAGCTGGCGGGCGTCTCCTGCCGGTTGCACGATCTGAGGCACACGTTTTGCACGCGTCTCGCTGAAGCTGGCGTGCCGGAGTCCACCATGCTGGCGCTGATGGGCCACATGAGCAGGGCCATGCTGGAGCGTTACAGCCACATTCGGATGGCGGCAAAGCGGGCAGCGGTAGCGGCCATCACCCTCCGGCCAAAGGCTGCAAATTCGGAGGGAGTCCCTGTGAAAGTCCCTGTAGCAGCCGAATCCAGTGCGATTCAGTAGGCTGCAAGTCGCTGAAACGGTTGGTGGGCCCTGTAGGATTTGAACCTACGACCAACGGATTATGAGTCCGCTGCTCTAACCGGCTGAGCTAAGGGCCCCTCAATAATTACGGACGACTGTGCAGCGCCTGCAGTGAGAATTGTAGTGAGTCCGTGCGAAATGCCATCCTTTACCGCGTTCGCGTCTATCGTACCACTGAAGTTTGGAGAAAGTCGCGCACAACGGACTCGCCGGGCGCCTCCAAGTCCGCTGAGTTTCTCGTTCGTTTGGCGCCGCGCCCGGCGGCCTGTGCGCTCTCCCATCGCTCGAGGGCCCGTTCCATTGCTTCGATGACGGATGCATCTGTACGGGATCAAGAAGCTGGATCGAGACTATTTCGAAGAATAAAGAGAATCTTTACTCCACTGCCCGAAGGACACCGACTTCGTCTTCGCCAGCGGCGTTCAGCAAGATCGTCCATCCGGCCACGCAAGCCAACGACACGATCTGCATTCCGACGCTCCAACCGCGACCATTGTGAGGCTGAAGATTGGTCAACAGCAGCCCTGCCCAACGGGACAGCGAGTACACCATGAATCCGCCTAGCCAAAGCACGACATTGCGCCGGGCCAGCATCGGGAACCCGAACAGAACAACGCTGATTACCAGTCCCAGGATGAGGTTCACCGTGCGCTCCACCTTCAGGAACTCGAAGAGAATGGGATCGCAATTCGCCGCGACGCCTGCATCAAGCAGCAAATTGGCGAGGCTCACGGGGATCGCAAGGCAAAACGCGTAGCTCAGCAGGCGGTTCGCGACGGCGCGCCGGCAAACCTCCAGCACTGCGAAAGTCGCAAGGGGCAGTTTCACGGTTTGCCCCAGGAGGTAAACCAGCAGATAAAGCCTCGGGTTGTGGATGAAAGCCAACGCCACAAATTGCTCCACCGTGACTGTAATCAGAAGTGCGGACATAAACGGATAACCCGTGAGAATCCTCTGCGCATAAAGCCGCAAGAAGAGGCCGGCGGCAGCCACAATGTTTAAATACCAAAGCGACCTTTCCAGGGAAATCAGGTGCATAGGTAATGCGAAAAGTGTAACACCTCCGTCGCCTTCCGCCAAATCCCTACGCGGTGCAGCGGAATAGGAAATGTCTGAACGAGTGGAGGGGTTCAGTAGCGCTCAGGACAGGGACGGATTATGAGTCCGCTGCTCTAATCTTCACTTTCAACGCGTGGCCGGCTGAGCTAAGGGCCCGGGCCTATCATTGTAGGTTCTGATGCCCGTTTGGCATGATCGGGTCGTCGGTCCAATGGCCGCATCTGGCCAGGCCGGGAGGGACGCGTAACCTTTTCCCCGCCATCGGGTATTGCTGATTTGTGGGTGGCTTTAAAATCGCCGCCCAGGTTTCCGGGACGTGACTGCCACCGACAATGTTCTGATGGCGCGAGTCGGCGCCGGCGAGCTTTCCAAGCTCGCGGTGCTGTTTGAGCGCCATCACCGCGCTCTGTTCCGGTATTTCGTCTCGATGAACCGGAATCGGGAATCGGCCGAGGATCTGGTGCAGGACGTTTTTTTTCGCATGCTTCGCTATCGCTCCAGCTACGACCCGCGGCGCCCGTTCACGGCGTGGATGTACCAGATCGCGCGCAACGCTAGCTTCGACCAGGCGCAGAAGCGCGGAGCGGAAGTGGTGGGAATCGAGGATTTCGGCGATTCGCGCACGGAGCCCGTTTCGCCCGCCCCGGGGCCGGAAGAGCACGCCCTGCGCGGCCAGAGCGTGGCTCTACTGCGGCGCGCGCTCGACCGTCTGCCGGAAGATAAGCGCGAAATTCTGGTTCTGAGCCGGTTTCAAGGAATGAAGTACGAGCAGATTGCGGAGATTCTGGGTTGCGAAACGGCTACGGTGAAAGTGCGCGTCTACCGTGCGATGCGAGCGCTGGAACAAATCTATTTCGCCTTGGAAAAGGAAAAAGCGTCATGACCTGCGAGGAATCGAAACGCCTTTTTGTGGATTATTGGAGCCAGTCGCTTACCGACGCCGAGGAAATCGAGCTGGAAGCGCATCTGGCCGGCTGCCGAGAATGCCGCGCCGAAGCGGATCGTCTGGAAGTGCTATGGCGGGATTTAGCGCGGATTCCCACCGAAGAGCCCGGCGCGGGATTGCGCGCACGGTTTTACGAAATGTTGCGCGGAGCCGGAGCCGGCAGCGCGCCGGCCCCAAGCGCGGGCCGCCGCTGGTGGCGCGCGGTTCCGAGTTCGCCCGCCCTCTGGCGGGTCGCCGCCGGCCTTGCCTTGCTGGGCATCGGCGCGGCCATCGGCTATGCCGTGCGATCCAACGGCACCGAAATCGCGCAGCTTCGAGGGGAGGTTTCCACGATGCGTCAATTGGTGGCCTTGTCTTTGCTTCAGCAGCAATCGGCCAGCGAGCGTCTCCGCGGCGTGAGCTGGGCTTATCGCGTGGAACCCTCCGATTCCGAGGTTCTCACCGCGCTGCTGGACGCCGTGAACCGCGATCCCAACGTCAATGTGCGGCTGGCCGCGGTGGATGCGCTGCACGCCTTCGCCGCGAACTCGCTGGCGCGCCAACGGGTGCTCGAATCGCTGGAGAATCAGACCGCGCCCATCGTGCAGGTGGCGATTATCGATTTACTTGTGGATTTGAAAGAAGGAAAAGCCGGTCCGGAATTGCGGAAGCTTACGGAAAACGCTTCCATCGACAACGGCGTTCGGCAGAGAGCCCAATGGGCATTGGAGAGATTGGAATGAGAAAATTCATTGCATTGGCACTGGGTTGTGTCGCGCTGGCCCTGGGTCAGGACACGGAGAAGGAAACCATCCAGTTCAGTAATCCGTCGGCGCCGCACAAGCTCAATGTGGAGCTCATAATGGGCAACGTGACGGTGAAAGGCTACGACGGACGCGACGTCGTGATTGACTATTCGACCAGCGGAATTCCGAACATCTACAGACGCGGACGCGCGCAGGAGCCCGCTCCGCCCGGCATGCATCGCATCGGCGGAAGCCGGGCGCTGGACATTTCCGAGAGCAACAATACGGTGACCATCAAGACGAGCTTTCCGATCAACGGCGACTTCAATATTCAAGTTCCCGCCGATACGTCGGTGAGAGTGAACACGATTGGCGGTAAGGCGATTACCATTGACAACATTTCCGGCGAAATCGAAGCCAGCAACATGAATGGGCAGGTGACGGTGACCAACGCCTCCGGGCCGGTGGTGGCGAGCTCGATGAACGGGAAGGTTACGGTATCGCTGAACCGCGTTCCGCCTGACAAAGACATGAGCTTTTCCACGATGAACGGCATCGTGGACGTAACCCTCCCCGCAGATGCCAGAGCGAATTTCAAAATGCGCGCGGATAACGGCGACATTTATACCGATTTCGACGTGAAGCTGGATGGCCAAGCTGCGCCGCAAACGGGAAAACGCAGATCGCGCGACGGGGGAACGCAATCGGGCACCATCAACGGCGGCGGCCCGGAAATCCAGTTCACCACCTTCAACGGCCGAATCGTGATCCACAAGAAATAACCGCTGCGCGGACCGACGCCGAAGTTCGCCAGTGACCGCTCCCTACGGTCGCGGCTCAGAATCGAATGTTTTGCTGCAGGCCGCGGGCGATAGGCGGCGCCACCAAGTGGGAGTTCCAAAAGATCGCTTCCATGGGCCGCGGTCGATTGATGGCGAAGATTTGGAGAAATGAAGGCAGAGTGAAACAGATGAAAGGTTCCCTGGGCCGCGGAAATAGTAAATGACTCTGTAATTAAGAGACCTTTGTAACTTAGTGAAGTCCGACTTCCAGCCGTTATCGTCGGCACGAGTGAAGTCGTGCCCTGATACGGGTCCTGTCCAATGCAGTCCCAACATGTAGAAACTCCGAGCCTACGGACGGTCCACGAGCGGCGCATGCTTCGACGTTACAATTAAGAAAATCATGCGCGCCGCCTTGGCTCAAATCAATCCCACCGTCGGCGATTTTGAGGGCAACCGGTCGCGCATTGTCCGCGCCGCGCGCCAGGGGGCGGGTCTCGGCGCTGAGGTCGTTATCTTTCCGGAACTCTCGCTGACCGGTTATCCCCCGCGCGATCTGGTGGAAAGGCCCAGCTTCGTCGAACGCAGCGAAAGCGAGCTGGAAAACCTGGCCCGCGAGACCGGCGATCTCGATCTCGCCGTCGTTTGCGGGTACGTGGCTCGCTCGCAAGCCGAGACCGGAAAGCGCGCCTTAAATTGCGCCGCCGTGCTGGAGCGCGGACAGTTGGCCTTTCACCAAACGAAAATGCTGCTGCCGAACTACGATGTCTTCGATGAAGCGCGCTACTTTCGACCAGGCGAAAAAGAGGAACTGTGCATTCTGCGCGGCCGGCCGGTGGCGCTGACGATTTGCGAAGACGCGTGGAACGATCGCCGTTTTTTTACTGAGCGTCTATATGCACGGGACCCGGTGGAGGAATTGTTCGGCGCGGGAGCGGCCATGATGATCTGCATTAACGCCTCGCCTTTTAGCATGGGCAAGCGCGAGATCCGCCGACGCATCTATCGTTCCGCCGCCCGGCGCTACTCGAAGCCCGTGGTCTACGTGAATCAGGTGGGCGGCAACGACCAACTGGTCTTCGACGGATCGAGCTTCGCGCTCAATGCGGAGGGAGAAGTGATCGCGGCGGCGCGCTCCTTCGAAGAAGATCTGGTGGTGGTGGATCTGGATGCCTCGGGAGACGCCCGTGAAACTTTTCCCAAGGACTACACCGACGAATGCGAAGCCGTCTACCAGGCGCTGATCGTGGGCACGCGCGACTACATTCGCAAATGCGGGTTTTCGAAAGTGATTATCGGGTTGAGCGGCGGCATCGATTCGTCTCTCACGGCGGCGATCGCCGTGGAAGCCGTCGGGCGCGAAAACGTCAGCGGCGTCGGTATGCCGGGGCCGTATTCTTCCGAACACAGCGTCTCAGACGCTCGCACGATGGCGGAAAGGCTCGGAATCCGCTTCGAGCTGATCTCGATTTCCTGCGTCTATGAAGGACTTCTCCGTGAGCTTTCGCCGCTGTTCTCTGTGAGAAGTTCCTGGGGGCGCGCGCCCGACGCGACGGAAGAGAATCTGCAATCCCGATTGCGCGGCCTCACGCTCATGGCTCTCTCCAACAAGACCGGCGCGCTGGTGTTGACCACCGGAAACAAAAGCGAGCTGGCCGTCGGGTACTGCACGCTTTACGGCGACATGTGCGGAGGCTTGGCGGTGATTAGCGACGTTCCCAAGACCATGGTGTATACGCTCGCGCGTATCGCCAACCGGCGCCACGCCGGCGCAATTCCCGAAGAGGTGTTCGTCAAACCGCCCTCGGCCGAGCTGCGTCCGGATCAGAAAGACACAGACTCCCTGCCGGAGTACGCCGTGTTGGATCCGATCCTCGAAGACTACATCGAAGGAATGCGAACGCCGCGCCAAATCGCTGCGAGCCGCGGCTTGCCTCTGAAGCTGGTAGAGGAGATCGCCCACAAGGTGGATCTCAACGAATATAAGCGCCACCAGGCCGCGCCGGGAATCAAAGTCACCACCAAGGCCTTTGGCATCGGCCGGCGGTTTCCGATCGCGCAAAGATTCTCCGACTCGTGAGAGCGCACAGGCCGGCGGGCGCGGCGTCAAACGACTGAGAAACTCGGCGGACTTGGCCGCGCCCGGCGAGTCCGTTGTGCGCGAGTTTCTCCAAAGGAGTCGAACGCCTATTTGATCGCGTGCCAAGCGGCGACGGCGTCTTGAAACCAGCCTTGACCCTGCTCGCGCGCAAGCGTGTCTCCGTTCATTCTTATAGGCTGGTTGGGCGCCTGATTCCTCAGCCAGAGATCGGCGTAGGCAGAAATGGCGTTGACTTGCACCTGCTGAATCGCGTCAAAGTCGAGGTTGGCCAGGTAGGTGAATTGCGCGGCGGTCATTGAGCCGGGTGCGGTCCAAGCACCGGCGCTGTTGATTGGACTGATGAGCGGATTCATGCGGACGATCCGGCTATCGGCGGGCGCATTGGTCGAGGCGTGGATCGCCTCCGCAAGAGTCACGTCGGCGGCCTCGCCCGACTCTCGCACGTTTGGCTTTCGAACAGGCCGAGCAGATCGCCCAGAGTCAGATTCTCCACCAGACCTCCGAGCACAATACTGCCGGCGGAGTTGGCCGCAACGAGATCGAAATCCTGGAGGACTGTTTGCGCCGCCGTCTTATCGTCGCCGTTATAGAGCGCGATCAGCGCTTTGACCTGAATCAACGCCCAGGTCCCGCCGCCATCGAGAGATAGAATGCGATAATTCATCGTCGCTTCACTTAGTCCGGCCGCACAAATAACTGTTATCGAATTGTCGTTCCTATTTCATAATCCGCCTTCACTGCCCCGCTGAGTAGCAAAGGCCAAGTTGCCTCGCGGCGCCTTGTGGGCGTGCTTCATTGTCGTTGGACTCGGTGG
>DATDGT010000404.1:0-71711 GCA_036521975.1 Bryobacteraceae bacterium | reverse complement strand
AGGCCTCATAATGTTATAGTTCCGGTCTAACCGGTTCCTCCTAACCGGAACTATAACAAATCTACGCGCTCTCGGCTACCACCGAGTCCAACGACAATGAAGCACGCCCACAAGGCGCCGCGAGGCAACTTGGCCTTTGCTGCTCAGCGGGGCAGTGAAGGCGGATTATGAAATAGGAACGACAATTCGATAACAGTTATTTGTGCGGCCGGACTTAAAGATGCGCTCGGGACCGAATGGCACGTCCACGAAGCGCGGCAAACAAACTATGGCTTCGACGTACTTTATGGCAGGAAAGAGAATCCCGGCCCATACGACGTCGGAGGGCCCTGCCGATTGATTTACACAAACGAGTTGAAAGCATTCTGGGAGAAGTATTCACTTCGGTACGACGGAACGATCTTCGACTTGCCGGCTGGGCGCACAACCCTGAAGCGTGCGCGGCTGGCATTGGGCTTCAACTGGGTTGAGGATTCAAAGACGTTTTGGCGCAAACACAAGTCGGATCTGACGGGCCTATGGCCACGAGAGTTCGAGGAGAAATACAAGGAGAAGTACAAGGAGCAGGAAATTACCGGAGATCGAATGAGCGACTGGCGGTTCCGGCTATGCGGCGCCGTGGCACGGCCACTTGGCTGGTGGAGAGAACCGGAAGTGTTGAAACTCCTTTTATCGGAAAGGACCCTGAACGAGGTGGGAGCCGAGCTCGGAGGAATTTCAACCTCCCAAGTGTTTCGCCTGAGACGCCAGGCCAAACGTGCTTTCGAGATCAGGAGCGGAGAGCTGATTCAAATAACTGAGGATTGTAAAGATCAAGAGCCGAGAGCGGAAGCGCACAGCGAATGCGTTGTGCGCGTTAGCGGAAGCGCACAGCGAATGCGTTGTGCGCGTGAAAGGAGCTCAGGGATTCTTGGGAGCGCCCGGTCCCCCGCCGGGTGCTGTGCCTTGAAGCCGCAACCAGGAAAAACCAGTTGGATTTGACCCTCCGCAGCAGCCGCTCGCCAACAGCTCTTCCTTCTCGCTGACGTCAATCGAATGTGGACCGGGGGATTCCACTTGACCCAGCAATCTGCCTGTCCTCGGGTCCACCTTAAGCATCCACGGCGAAGCGCGCGGCGTCTGACCCCGTCCCGCTGGCTCCAGTGTCATAATCGACACCCAGAGCGCTCCACCGGAGATCTTGAGCGCGAATGGTTTGCCCAGATGAGTCCATTCTCCGAGGTAACGCCCGCTCAAATCGAAGCGCTGAATGCGATTGTTCTCGCGGTCGGCCACGTATAGTATGTCGCCGTCAACGGCGATGCCGTGGGGAATCCGAAACTGGCCCGGACCACTACCCGCGCTTCCCCACACATTCAGGCGCTTTCCATCGGCGGAATACTCCAAAATCCTCGCGTTGCCGTAGCCGTCCGAGATAAAAAGCCGACCGTTGGATGCGAACGTAACGTCGGTGGTCCCGCAAAGTGTTGGAAAGGCACATTTGTCGCCGGAAGCAACTTCGCCCACGGAGATCTCCTGAATCTTTTTACCTTCCGGTGAGAACTTGAGCAGAACGGAGCTCCCGGCGTCCACCGTCCAAATATTGCCTTCAGGATCGATCCGCACGCTATGCGGTACCGTGAACATCCCCTTACCCCAGGATCGGACCACATGGCCTTCCGTGTCGACCGCGATGACTGGATCGGCCTTGTCGCCGCGCTGCAGAACATAGATGATCCCCTTGCGATCCGCGGCGACTGAAGAAACCGTTCCCAGCGACGCGGCATTCGGCATCCGCGCAGCCATGGGGATCTGCTCAACGTGGAGGCGGGGCGCGTCGCGCAGCAAATCCCGAAGCTGCCTGGCCGCATCCGCATTTTGCGCTTGAATCGAAAGCACCAAAAGCAAGGTAAACGGAAGTAGTCTAAGGACAGACATTGGCTTGAGTTACCACGCCGGATTCTTGCCGCCCTTATAGGCCCACTCATCGCGGCCTTCGTTATAGATCTTCCGCTTGGTAAAAAGCCACGTCCCGTTGACCTTAACCAGCTCATCCTCGTAGTGGCCGAAACCATCAAAGACGCCGCGCCGCTCTGGATTATCGTTGGAATAGTGGAACCAATAGGAACGGCCTTCCGCCCTATTGCCCTCGACTTTAAGAACAATGTTCGAAATATTGTGGCGAGCCGCACCCGCCCGCTTCCCCGCAACCTGCTTGGGATTCGGCATCTTGGCGATTACATCTTTGATCGCCTGGCGGCCTTTGACCTCGCCGCTGCCATAATCGAGCACGCCATCCTCGGTGAACGTGGAGACGTAGAGGTCGGGATCGTGAAAGTCGAGCGCGAAGAGATACCGAGCCTGTAGGTCTTCGATCGCGGCCCGGTCCTCGGCGTAGCTCGAGCGGCCCTGCGCAAAAACGTCAGCCGGTTTGGTTGCGATCCAAACGATTGTCCCGGCGATCAGCACCGCCCCGGCGGCGACTGGCAGTGGAACAGACATCTTTTTCATAGACACTCCCTTCAGAGTGAGTATAACCGCGAAAACGCTACAGCGGCGTAGCTTCGCCGTCCAGGACCGGCTTAATGTCGATGACCGGAGTGCCGTCGATTGCCTCTATTCCCTGCACTCGAATGAACCGGTCTCCATCCACTTTAAGAACTTTGGTCCGGTGCAGGCCGATGGGATTGGGCCGGTCGGGGGAGCGAGTCGCAAATACTCCGGTCAGTCGAGGATCTCCACGGGGATACACTTTTAGCGTAGATCGCCGGGATTCGTGCAGCCATGTGAGAACCCAAATGTCTTGTCCTGGGTGAATCCCATCGAGTCCTTCGACAAACTCTGCGTAGATTTCGAGCTTCGCCTGGGGTGCGTCCTCCCAGGGCTGCCGAGGAGCCCCGGACCGCTGCGTCAGAGGGGAATGTATCCGTCCGATCGGAGAAAGGTTAAGACTCGGTGTCGCCATTCTCATAGGATCGTAAACGGCTGGACAGTCGGCGAAGCCTTAAACGACAGGCCGGACCGGAAACAGAGCCGCGACCGCCAGGGAGCGGTCCCGGTCGTCGCGCGAGACTGCCCCGGGGACAAACAGTAACGGAAATCGCCCTAGCCGCGTCGAATTCGCGGAGGTCCGCCGATGCTCGTGCGAGTAGCCGCCGTCTTAGTTGCCGCGCTGGCGCTGAACGCGCAGAACCAACCAAACCCTCAGTTCATCGGAAAAGGCGTCAATTTTTACAGCATCGACAAAGAAGCCGCGCTCGGCGCGCAGCTCGCGACAGAATTCCGCCGCCAGCATTCGCCCCTGAATAGCGACGCCGCTCGCGCCTATGTCGAGCAAATGGGCGCGCGCCTCGTTCAGGCACTGCCGCAGCGATCTCCCTTCACCTATCGCTTCGAGTTGACCGCCGATACGACCGGCACGTTTTTGGAGCCGGCCGCCCTGCCCGCCGGATATATTTTTGTTCCCGCCGGACTGATTCTTGCCACGACCAGCGAAGCCGAGCTCGCGGGTACATTGGCCCACGCAATGTCGCACATCCTGGCTCGGCACTCCACGAGGCAGGCGACGCGAGGCGACATCGCTCAGCCGGTCACCATTCCGTTGATTTGGATGGGATCGGTTGGATACGGATACGGAGGGACTCCCGATGCGGGGTTGGTGCTGCCGGTTGGGATGCTCCCATCCCAGCGGCAGTATGAATCCGAAGCCGATCTTATCGCGGTGGAGATAGCCTCTTCGGCAGGCTACGACCCGGCCGGCTTAGCCCAGTACATCCGTCGCGTGCAGCAAGATCCACCACCGGCCCAGGCCCGGCTCTCCCCGTTCCCTTCACGCGATTCGCGAGTCCAGGCCATCGAGAAGGCAATCCAGGCGCTGCCCACGCAGACCTACGCGGCATCGGGCGATTTCGCGCGTATTCAGGGAGAAGTACGTCTCGCGTTGCCGCCCCCGCCCAACGCTCCAAAGCCCACGCTTCAGCGCTAAATTTCGCAGCCAGAGAAGCACTACTGACCTGGCGAGGATCGCCAATTCTCGACCAGCCTTTTACAGGACGCAGTGACGCACAGATTTTCCAGCCGGACGAATTGCGCGGCAGAGATTTTCCACGCCTTCCCGCGCGCGATTCCATTTGCGAGCTGGAATTCCAAATTCCGTTCAGATTGAAACGGATCGCTCCCGACAAGCCTGGCACGCAGTTCGGCGGCGCGATCACGCCACTTTTCGGACCAACTCTCGAAACGATCCCACAATGCTTGCTCCGCGGATAGCGACCCGAACTCGGAAAGCACCTGGGCCGCGCTCGCGGCAACAGCGGTGTCCGGGTCGTCGCTAACCGCTTTTTCGGCGAGCCGTCCAAGCGCGGGCGTGTAGTTCACCCTCGCAATGGATTCCAGCATGTTCATGTAGCAAGAGTCCCCAGTTCGCTGTTGCAGCGCCGAGCTGACAGCCAAAGTCCCCTCATCCGGCGCGACGCGCAGAAGGTAACTCAGCAAGTTCTCCTTCACTGGACAATAATTCGCTTGCGCCGATCCGTTAAGGGCCTTCCGTACGGCGGCCAAAATGGCCGGGCTCCCGTAGCGTGCAATTAGCGCTGATGCCTGAGCCGGATTCGATCTCAAGCGTGCGGTGAGCACGGCATCCAGCTCCGGATGGTCCTTCATGGGAAGCAACAGCAGCGTGGTGATTCGAAGATCCGTAGCCGGCTTTTGAATCTCGGAAATCAGATCGTCTTCGCAATCGGGCTCCGCCACCTCGCACCAACGTTTGAAAGCCTGCTCGCGCAGAGACGGATCGGCGGCAATCTCGCCTGTCGCGACGCCGCGAACAAAGGGAAGTAGCAGGACACTGGGGAGCTGCGACCCGAAGAATCCGAGCAACTGTTGCTGTTGATCCAAAGTGAGATCGGCGGCTGCGGCTGCAACCTCGTAGCGCAGCCGGCTCAGATTTGCCGACGGCGTATCTGCGTCCGGCTGAAGAAGCATCTCCAGGGATTGCCATGCCGCAAAGGTCGCGCTCGCCCGCGCCTTTCCCGAGCGCCGCGGCAAACTTGCCTCCACCTGGTGCGCGTAGGCGGCGGTCAATTCATTGATTCGTTTGGAATACGCAGACACGGCGTCAGTGAAGGCTTGACTGGCTCGCTCCCCCGCTCCTGGTGGAGGCGGAAATTTTCCTCGAAATTCCTGGCTGGCGGCCATCCGCGCGAGAAGCTGGATCACATCCGTGCGAACCAACTCCCGATTGTCTTTGAGCGAGGCTTCGAGAATCGGCATCGCCGCGGCGCTGAACGACGTCTGAAGCAGTCCGCGATGTAGCTCGGATCCCCAGGGTTCGGACTCTTTTCCGCTGAGGTAGCGGCGCGCCATCTCAACCGCCGCGGCTTCGGTATCGAGATACGCAAGCCGGTGGGCTGCTTCTATCTTTTCGTTGGAATTGGCGCCTGAGTCGAAAATAGCCGTGATCTCTTGAAGCTGACTCCCGTACCACGACGCGTCTGCCGCGACGATGTTCAGTTCTAAAGGCGTCGAGCGGACCGTCTGTACCGTCAGACTTACTGAGCCGCGCGCGTCAGCAAGCGGTTGTGGGAAAGGCAACCCATCACCGTCCTCTTGAAGGGAAACGCGGGTGGACGATGCCATGATGACGTAAGTACCGGGCCGCGTGAAACGGAACCTTTCGTTCAGGTCCGCATGCAATACGACCGGCGTATCGGTGAGAGGGCCAATGCCAGACAAAAAGCTCCCAAAGATGCCAAACCGCAGCTCGTTTTCGCTAGGATCCACGACACCATCCGCCGGTGAGACGGAATAGTTCTCGCCCGTGGGGGCGAAGCGGGTTGGGGAACCCGTCGTAATTTTGTATTTGCCACTCGCCCTCGTGGAAAAGCGGAGTTCCAAATCGATGCGCTCTCCAATGCGGAAGACGGGAGGATTGCGCGTCACGCCGATCTGAAATTCAACGTCGTCCAGCGCCTGCGCGGCAACAGCAGCAGGTCCAATCAGCAGCACGGCGACAGTGGCAAAGCGACGCACGCTGTTGCTATAGACACCAGACCATCGTGTTCCGGTTCCAAGAATGTGCCCGCCGTCCAGGCCGGTCACGGCTCCCGGTCTCGTTATTTCCCCTTGCAGATCAAGCGCTTAACGAATAAACTGCGCTATGGCAACTCGGCAACCTGTACCAGCATTGCTGTAGTCGTGCCTCAAAAGGCTGGCTTTGATTTTTCAGGCCAGTCATCCGCGGGGCAGGTGGCCGCGGATCGCCAGGGTTTCGCTTTGTTTTTTCGGGCCCAACCATCACAGGGAGTCAGCGTTGCACCAAGGCGCTGGCTTCGTTTCTTCAGGTCCGCTCTTACATTTCTGCAGTGGGGTTGGGCAAGATGGTGGCACGGGCTTCAGCCTGTGAGCCGGCCGGCCGTCGGCCGCGGAAGCGAGGCTCGCTTTTTTCCGAGACGGCCACGGCAGGCAGGCGAAACCGCCCTCAAAGGTCTGGCTTTGTTTTTCCAGGTTCCGTTCGTCCGCAGGCAGGCGGCTGCGGATCGCCAGGGTTTCGCTCTGTTTTTTCGGACCCAACCACCACAGGCAGGCAGCATTGCACCAGCGCGATGGCTTTGATTTTTCAGGTCCGTCATCCGCAGGTAGGCGGCTGCGGATCGCCAGGGTTTCGCTTTGTTTTTTCGCCCGACCACCACAGGCAGGCAGCGCTGCACCAACGGGCGTCCTTTCGCTCCCACAGTACCTCAGCTTCCGGGGCCATCAGCCCGGCGCGACCTTTCACCTGATTCATTCTGCCTCCATTTCCCGCAGTCCTCGCACGTCCGGAGTGCGTTGGCGATTCGCTATTACGTCCCACGCCCCCCTCGCGGAGCGGCCGAGCGACGGAGCCCGCAGCCGCGCTCACGGCCCCGCCGCCGGCGGCAAAGTGGACACCGCCAGGCCTTCGGGCGCGCCGTCAAACGATGGAGAAACTCGGGCGAAGTGGCCGCGCCCGGCGAGTCCGTTGTGCGCGACTTTCTAAAAAGCGGCATAACCATAGCACTCCAAAAAAATGTAGAATATGAAGCTGTGGGGATAAGAGCGCGGTGTCTTCTGCCTCTTTGCCTGGCCCCGGCGCTGTGGGCCCAGCAGGAGGCCTCTGAAGTTGTCACCAAATACTGTGTAACCTGTCACAACGACAAGCTCCGTACCGGCGGGCTTTCTCTTCAGGGCGCGGACCTCTCGAACCCCCCGAAAAACGCCGAAGTGTGGGAAAAGGTGATTCGCAAGGTTCGAGCCGGCGCCATGCCTCCGCAGGGAATGCCGCGCCCCGACGCCGCCGGGCTGGATCGTTTCGCTTCGTTTTTAGAAAATGCGCTCGACTGGGCCGCCGGAGCAAATCCCAATCCCGGCCCTCCCTCCATGCACCGTCTGAATCGCACCGAGTACGCCAACGCGATCCGCGATCTGGTGGGCCTGGAAATCGACGCGACGGCGCTGCTTCCCGCTGACGACGAGAGCAGTGGTTTCGACAATATGGCAGCGGTTCTGCGCATGTCGCCCTCGCTGATGGAGCGATACCTTTCGGCTTCGTGGAATATCAGCCGGGAAGCGTCCGGCAACCTGGCCATCTCTCCCGTCACCACGGTCTATCGTTCGCGGCCCGATCTTTCCCAGGACCAGCACATCGAGGGATTGCCGCTCGGCACCCGCGGCGGCATGCTAGTGAAGCATTACTTTCCTCTGGATGCCGAATACATCATTAAAGTGCGGCTGTGGCGCAACACCTTCGATCTGATGCGCGGCATGGAGGACTCCCACCAGATCGAGATCGCGGTGGATGGCCGGCGGGAGCAGTTGGTTACGGCGGGCGGCCGCGAGGACTTTATTAAGATGGCGGCGAACCCGGGTGTCTACGACGCTGAGATCGATAAGCAGCTCACCGTGCGCCTTCCTTTGAAGGCGGGTACCCACACTATCACCGCTGCAACCATTCTCCGCAGTCACGCCGAAAAAGACGATCTCATCAAGCCGTTTTTGCGCACCACCATCGACGGACTGGATATCACCGGCGATCCATCGGTGGACCGCGTCAGCGTCGAAGGTCCCTTCAACGCCACGGGTGCGGGCAATACGGCGGCGCGCGCCAAAATCTTCGTCTGCGCCCCGGCCAAAGCCACTACCAATAGCGATGACGAGCTGCCCTGCGCGCGCAAGATCCTTTCAGCGTTGATGCGGCGGGCTTACCGCAGGCCGCTCAACGCGAGCGACCTGGAAACGCCGCTCAGCTTTTATCAACGCGGCCGCAACAATCACGGCAGCTTCGAAGCGGGAATCGAATCGGCGCTGCAATTCATTCTGGCGAGCCCTGAATTTCTGGTGCGCTTCGAATCCGATCCGCCCGATCTTCCGGCGGGCTCCGTGTACCGCATTAGCGATGTGGCGCTCGCTTCGAGGCTTTCGTTCTTTCTGTGGAGCACCATCCCCGATGAAGAGCTTTTGACTCTCGCCGGGCAGAACAAGCTTCACGATCCCGTTGTGCTGAAGCGGGAAGTGGAACGAATGCTCGCCGATCCGCGCTCAGACGCGCTGATGGATAACTTCGCCGAGCAGTGGTTGTTCCTGAGAAATCTCAAAAGCTCCTCGCCCGACCTGGAAACGTTCCCCGATTTCGACGATAATCTGCGCCAGGCCATGCGCGAGGAGACGAAGCTTTTCTTCCGCAGCATCGTTCAGGAAGACCGCAGCGTGATGGATCTGTTGAACGCGGATTATACGTTCGTGAATGAGCGCCTGGCTCGCCATTACGGTATTCCCGGTATTTATGGCAGCCAATTCCGGCGCGTCAAGGTGACTAGTGAAGAGCGGCAAGGCTTGCTGGGGCAGGGCAGCATTCTAACCGTGACGTCCTATCCTAACCGGACTTCTCCGGTGCAGCGCGGCAAGTGGATCCTGACCAATCTTCTGGGCATTCCTCCCACGCCGCCTCCGCCCAATGTCCCGGCTCTCGAAGAGAATGGCGAGGGGCAGACGCATTCCGTGCGGGAACGGATGGAGCGCCATCGCGCCGACGCGGTATGCGCGGGGTGCCACAAAATCATGGATCCGATCGGCTTCGCGCTGGAGAATTTCGACGCGGTAGGACAGTGGCGAACTACGGACGATGGCGCGCCTATCGATCCCGCCGGAACGATCTATAACGGAGTGAAAGTGGATGGGCCGGTGGCGCTTCGCAAGATGATCTCGAGCCACCCCGAACTGTTCACGGGCGTGATGACGGAAAAGATGCTGACCTACGCGATGGGGCGAGGCGTTCAATATTTCGATATGCCCGCGGTTCGCAAAGTCGTGCACCAGGCCGCGAACAACGATTTTCGGTTTTCATCCCTGGTCCTAGGGATCGTGGAAAGTACGCCGTTTGACATGAAAGAGAAGCTGAAAGCAAAGGAGGAGTAGCAATGATCATCACCAAAAAACATATCCCCCGCCGCACGTTTTTGCGCGGCATGGGCGTGGCGGTATCGCTTCCCTTGCTGGATTCGATGATTCCCGCTCAGACGCCGTTGGCCAAGACGGCGGCGAATCCTCAAATCCGGCTGGGGTTGTGCTTTATGCCCCATGGCGCCGTGATGGCCAACTGGACCCCGGATTCCAGCCCCGCCCGTCAGGGCGGGGGCAACGACACCGAACTGAAGCTCTCCCGCACCCTAGCTCCGCTCGAGCCTTTCAGGGACCAGGTGGTGGTCGTCTCGAACCTCGCGCACAAGATGGCCGCGCCGGGCGGACCGGGCGACAACGGCGGCGATCACACGCGCTCGCCCGCGGTGTTTCTGAATGGCGTCCATCCCAAACGCACCGACGGCGCCGATATTCAGGCGGGAACCACGATAGATCAGATCGCGGCGGCTAAAATTGGGCAAGACACGCCGCTGCCCTCGCTCGAGCTCGCCACGGAGGATTACAGCGGGTTGGTGGGCGCTTGCGATGTCGGATTTAGCTGCAGCTACATGAACACGATTTCCTGGCGCACGCCCACGACGCCTCTTCCCATGGAGATCAATCCGCGCGTGGTCTTCGACCACCTTTTCGGAGACGGCGCGAACGCCACCGAACGATTGGAGCGCATCGATCAGCAGCGCAGCATTCTGGACGCCGTGGTCGGACAGATGAAGCATTTGGAGGGCGGTCTGGGCCCCAACGACCGCAACCGCGTCGCGGAATACCTCGACACCGTCCGCGAGATCGAGCGCCGCATCCAGCTCGCCGAAAAACAGAGCGCCAATTCCGATTTGTCGGTTCCCGCATCGCCCAGCGGCATTCCGGACGATCACCGGGAGCATTCCAAGCTGATGTTCGATCTGATGGCGCTAGCGTTTCAGGCCGATATCACGCGCGTTTCCACGTTCATGATGGCTCGCGAGGTGAGCTATCGCACATTCCCATTTCTGGGCTTCTCGGAAAGTTTCCACCCGGCTTCGCACCATCAGAACAAGGCGGAGCGGCTGGAGAATCTGACGAAGATCAATACCTTTCACGTCGAGCTGGTTGCCTATCTTCTTGCGAAATTGAGGGCCACGCCCGATGGCGACGGTTCGCTCCTGGATCATTCGCTGATTCTTTATGGCAGCGGCATGAGCAACAGCAACGTGCATAACCATTCGCCATTGCCGGTATTCGTGGCGGGCGGCGCGGGTGGACGAATGAAAGGCGGACGCCATCTGAAATATCCCGAGGAGACGCCGATGGCCAATCTCCTTATGACCATTCTTCAAAAAGCCGGCGTTGCGGAAGAACACGTCGGAGACAGCACCGGATTGCTTACGGAGTTGTGATGAAAACTCTGATCGGAGTCACCCTGATTGCGGGATTCGGCGCGATTTTGAGCGGCGCGACCGCGGATATCGCCGGCGCTGCGGAGAATCGCGATTTCACCTCGGTGAAGACCCTGGCCAGCGATCGTGGCGCGGTGAACACGCCGCAGGCCGACGGCTCGACCGCCTTGCTGTGGGCCGCCCACTGGAACGATGCGGAGATGGTGCAGGCGCTGCTGGGCGCCGGCGCCGATCCCAATGCCGCCAATCGCTACGGTTCCACGCCGCTTTCCGAAGCCGCGGCCCTGGGAAGTGCGCCGATCGTCGAAGCGCTGCTCAAGGCCGGCGCCGATCCCAACACCCGCGTCACGGCCGACGGCGAGACCGTTCTTATGACCGCAGCTCGCTCCGGTAACGCGGAGGTGGTTAAGGTCCTGCTCGACCGCGGCTCGGACGTAAACGTGAAGGAGAGTTATCGCAACCAGACGGCGCTGATGTGGGCCGCCGCTGAGCGCCACACCGAGATCGTCAAATTGCTGCTCGCGCATGGCGCGGATTGGACCATCCTCTCGCGCGATCGCGAAACCAAGCTCCCCAAGCTTTCCGCGGCCTCCTCGGTGAGTCCCTTTTCTCGCGGCGGAATGACCGCCTTTTTGTTTACGGCCCGGGAAGGCGACATCGACACCGCCAAAGCGATGCTGGACGGGGGAGTGGATATCAATCAAACCGACGTGGATGGAACTAGCGCCATGACGGTTTCGATCATGAACAAGCAGTACACCTTTGCGAAATTCCTTCTGGATCGCGGGGCGGATCCCAACGTGAAGGACGTTGCGGGACGGGCGGCCTTATATGCCGCGATCGATATGCGCAACCAGGATTGGTCGGCGTTGCCTTCGCGTAAGGAGAACGATCCGCTCTCCAGCCAGGATCTGATCCGGGCATTGCTCGCGCGTGGAGCCAATCCGAATACCGCCTTGACGCAAAATTTGCCCGGCCGGAGCGGCATGGATTCCGGCGATACCTCGCTGGACCAAGGCACCACCCCCTTGATGCGCGCAGCGCGTTCCGGCGACGCCGCCGTCATGCGGCTGCTGCTGGAACACGGCGCAGATATCAAACCTTCCACCAAGGACGGTAATACGGCTCTGCTGTTCGCCGCCGGCATCGGCTATCGCGACAAAAACACTCGAGGATCGGAGAGCGACGCGCTGGAAGCTCTGAAAGTCTGCCTCGAACATGGCCAGGACATCAATCAAACCAACGCCAAAGGTGAAACGGCGCTTCACGGCGCGGCCAACCGGGGCGCCAATTCCGTCGTCAAGTACCTGGTGGAGCATGGAGCGAAACTCGATGCCCAATCCAAGCTGGGTTTCACGCCTTTGGACATCGCCATGGGCAAGAGCAGTTTCGGGGCTCTCCCCGTTCCGCACGATAGTACTGTCGCGCTGATCCGCAGTCTGGGCGGAGTGGAAGGCAAGCCCGCCAAACAAACTGCCTCGGCGCGGTAATCTATTCCTTCAGGAGGTATCGATGTTTAAACGCTACGCAATGATCGGAATGCTGGTGGGTTGGTCGTGCTGGTCCGCGCAAGCGGTCGAGGAGCAGCATGGCTTTGTGGTAGGAACAGTTCAAAAGGTGGACTCCGCGGCAAAGACGGTTGCCGTCAAGACGGCCGACGGAACCGTGCACACGCTCCATTTCGCGAAAGGCACCGTGGTTCACGGCGCCCAAGCCTCGGCCACCGGCGCTAAAGACGCTTTTCAGGGATTGAAAGAGGGCAGCCAGGTCGCGGTTCACTACACCGCGAAAGGAACCGTGGAGAGCGCGGAAGAAGTCGACAATATCGGTAAGGATGGTCTAAAAGCCGTGGACGTTACCGCAATGCACGTCGATCGCGGGGCCAAGACGCTCACCGTCAAGACCGCGGCTGGCGCCGAGGATACCTACCGGCTCACCGATCGCGCCGCCAAGGATGCCGGCAAAGACGTCGCCGAGGGCGCGGACAAATCCGCGAAGGTGACCGTTTACTACACCGAAGAAGGTGGAAAGAAAATCGCCCACTTCTTCCAGAAAGCATTCTGAGATTCTAAGAGCCAGCTAGGCCAGATGGCTCTTATGAACGACCTCGAACGAATACCCATCTGGGTCGAAGACATCTGCGGCGTAGTATCCGGGGTAGTACTCCACACGTGAGCGCGGTGAAATGTTGTCTTTCGCGCCGGGAGCGATTGCCGCTTTGTAGAACTCATCGACTTTGGTATTGTTCTCAGCCATGAATCCCCAATGAATTGCCTGAGGATCAGGTTTGCCTTGCTTGAGCCAGAAGAATGCCCTCTTACCATCACCAAATCCCCATAAATCGGGATGGCCATTTTCCCCCTTGTACGGCAGAAAGAACTTGATATTGAGAGGTGCCAGGGATGCTTTGTAGAACGCCAACGAGCGTTCTACATCGTTCACAGTCAAGATGATATGGTCGATCATTTTTCCGGCCCCACCCCTTTCTCCACACGTGGATTGTCGATCCGCGTCACTCGCCTTTGCACAATTTCGTTCATGGTCCTATGATGCCTTTAGGTTCGTATCTTTTGGCCGCATAGAACACCGGCAACGCCGCAAGCTGCAGGACAACGGAGAATAAAACCACGCCCACGATCGACCGTTCGTACAACAAACCCATGGCGGCGCTGCCGGCAAACCATGCCACGCCGAACGCCGTGTCGAAGACCCCAAACGCCGTGCCGCGCCGCTCCCCTGGAACGATGCTCGCCAGCACAGCTTTGAGCGATGAATCTTGCGCTCCCATGCCGATGCCCCACAGAAGCAGGCCGCAAAGGGCTGCTGTGGGGCCGCCGAGAAAGACGAAGGGCGCGGAGAAGGCTGCCAGAGCGAATGCGATGAGAGGAGCCTGCAATCCAACTTTATCCAACATTCGGCCGGCGACGAGCGCGGTGACCGCGGCGATAACCATTGCGATAGCGTAAAAAACGGGGACCATGTCCGGCCCCACCACGGCCGCCTTGCGAAAGTGAAACGCAATTAAGGAGAAATCCGCGAATCCGCAGGCCATCAGCGCCCCGGCGGCGAGATACGCCCAGTACGCTTTCGAGAATCCCTTGGTTTGCGGGAGTTGCGGCGTTCGTTGCTCCAGCTCGTGCGGACGAGGATAAGCTACTCGAGCCAGCGTCAGTGCGATGAGACAGAGCACGGCGGGAACCAGGAGGGTGGCGAAAGCGCGCTGGTAGCTTCCGTGCAGGTACAAGATGAGCGCCGTGATGAGCGGCCCCACCGTTGCGCCCGTCTGATCGAGAGCTTCATTCAACCCAAATACCCACCCGTGCCCCATCGATTTGCCCGCATGAGAGATCATCGCTTCCACCGCCGGCTTGCGAATGGCTCGACCCGTTCGTTCGGCGACGATCAGCGCGCCCGCGGCCGGCCAATTCCCGGCCAGCGCCAGCGCGGGCACGGCCATCATGTTGACGAAGTAGCCCAGGAAAATCACAGCCCAGTACCGGTGGCTCTTGTCGGCGAAATATCCCGAAACGGATCGCAGAGCATACCCCAACAGCTCGCCGGCTCCGGCAATGAAGCCCACCGCAACCGCGCTCGCGCCCAGCGCGCCGAGAAAGGGTCCGGTGTTCGCGCGGGCGCCCTCGTAGGTCATGTCGGCGAAAAGATTCACGATCCCAACAGTCAAAACGAACCTGAAGGCGATCTTCCTGGAATCTTCGTTCCCGCTGGTAACCACCAGTTCATTATCAGCGAAAGCGCCACCGCCCCCGCGCTTCTGTCTTCTGTCTTCTGTTTGCTGAACCTTCCGAGCCTTACGGACCCATTACGCTCGCACTCGCGGGGGCCACCGAACCGGAAGGCGATACTCTGTATTTCATGACCGAAAAGAATCTCGAATCAGCGCTCGCTGGCTCGAAGGGAATCTCGCACTACCTCTACAACCAGCAGACTGGACCCAACGTCTACCCTGGCGTCCCGCCCGAATTCACGAACTGGCGCGATGAGATGAGGGCCTGGCAGCAGACCTGTGTCCTTTTCAATCAGTCCTATCACATGGCGGAGCTGCAACTGGAAGGGCCCGATGCATTGAAGCTGCTCAGCTACTTAGCCGTCAACAGCTTTGCGAATTTTCGCGTGGACCAGGCGAAGCAGTTCGTGCCCTGCTCGCCCGACGGATTTGTGATCGGCGATGTGATTCTTTTCCGCCTGGCGGAGAACCTGTTCAACATGGTGGGCCGCATCCCGGTGCTGAACTGGGTGCGCTATCACGTAGAGACGGGCGGTTATAACGTGAAGGCCGAGTTGGACGAGCGAACGGCGGTGCGCAAAGATCCCAGCCGGAGGCGGAACTACCGTTTTCAGATCCAAGGCCCCAACGCGATGAAAGTCGTGGAACAGGCGCTGGGAAAACCCGCCCCCGACGTCAAGTTCTTCCACATGAGCTGGGTGGAAATCGCGGGGAAAAAGGTTCGGGCGCTGCGCCACGGCATGGCGGGCCAACCCGGACTGGAACTATTCGGACCGTGGGACGACGGAGAAGCCGTGCGTCTGGCGCTGGTCGAAGCCGGCCAGGAGTTCGGTCTGCGGCAGGTGGGCGGCCGCGCGTATTCTGCCAACACCTTGGAATCCGGCTGGATTCCTTCCCCGCTGCCGGCGATCTATACCGGAAAGGATCTGAAGGCGTATCGCGAGTGGCTCCCCGCGGACAGCTATGAAGCGAAAGCGTCGATCGGCGGCAGTTTCTACTCGGAGAACATTGAAGATTACTATCTGACGCCTTGGGATTTGGGCTACGGCCATATCGTCAAGTTCGACCACGATTTTATTGGCCGCGCGGCGCTAGAGAAGAAAGCCAAGAAGGCCCAGGGCCCCCAGCGTAGAAAGGTCACACTTGCCCTTGACGACGACGCCGTTCTGAAGGTGATCGCCACATCGTTCGACAAAACCACCCGTGCGAAGTTTATCGAGTTTCCCAGCGCCGTCTATAGCATGCATCCTTTCGACCGAGTGTTGGCAAAAGGAGTGCCGGCCGACGGGAAGACGATCGGGCTTTCTACGTGGATTGGCTATAGCTCCAACGAAGCCAAGATGCTGACTCTGGCGATGGTCGACGAAGAGTACAGCCACCCGGGGCACGAGGTGGCGCTGCTATGGGGCGAGCCGAATGGCGGATCCGCCAAGCCGAACGTCGAGCGCCACATCCAGGTGGAAATTCCCGCGATTGTGTGCCCCGTTCCCTACGCCGAGACAGCTCGGGCATCCTACGCTCCGCAGGGCTGGCGGGCGAAGTAAGGGGGTTAGCAGCCATGGAATCCGCTCCCCGCTCGAGTCTCCAAAATCATCCGCCGCTTGCGCGGCCTTTGTCTCGATCTCAGCGATCCGCCGGCCCTAAGCTCATCAGACGATTACCGACCGGGAGTGCCGTGGGCCGCCCGTTTGGCGTTAGCGTCCAAGGCCTTCGAACCGGACTTCGTGAACACAGGGGACTATTGCATCGCCGGATCGCGGGTGATTGCATTGGCTGGATTGTTTACGTTAAGATTCTTCCCAGCTAATTTAGATTGCCGCTATCGCTCGATTGTGCATGCAGCCGCTGTGCGCGGCCATTTCAACTGACGGTCCACGAATCACTGGAGGCTGACGTACGTTGTCCGGGGTGCGGCAGCACGGTCATTCGCCACATCGCAGGGTACCTGTATATCTTGTCAAACCCTGAAATGCCGGACCTCCTAAAGATCGGCCACACAACACGATCAGTATCTGATCGCATCGCAGAACTGAACTCGGCGACCGGCGTCCCCCGCCCCTTCCTGGTTCAGGCATCGTTCGAGAGCAGCGACCCACCGGGCCACGAAGCAGAAGTTCACAGGCGCTTGGCCGCCAATCGCCTTCCGAACCGTGAATTCTTCCGTATCACTGTCACGAAAGCGATTAGCACCGCACGCGCGGTGACCGGGTCTGTCCCCAGAGATGTACTTGACAGCCGTGACGCGCAGAGCATCCCTCTGCTACCGCCTCCTAAAAGGCTGACTTCGATTTACAAGAAGTGGTGGTGTCGGAAGTGCTCACGAAATTTCGTGTCGGAAACGGGGAAGTGCTGTGATTCACAGGCAAAGCTGGTCGGACCCTGGAAATACTGAGAGGCGTTTTGCCACGATTCCGGCAGTGAATCCGAAGCCGAGCTGATTTTTTATACGTAGTAAGGGCGCGATCACGGTGCCCTCGGGCAGAGCGGCTGGACGGCTTATCGGCCCATAGTGCTCACCTGAAGCCAAGGCCGAATGGGTCGGCTAAGCTGGTGAAGGCCACGTTATCAACCAAGCGTTGCCACGTCTGAGAGATGACCGAAACGTTGCGCATCGGAACCTCCAAGTGGGGCGCCAACGACTTTCCTGGCGAGTCATCCCAAATGTGATCCATCGGAACGATACGTCTTCCCGAACACAAGGGGAAGTGGGCCTTCGTATTGATTCCGTAAAAGTATTCATGAGACGGATAGTAGGCAGCGATCAAGATAAGCTGTCCGAACGACAAACCAATCTTGTAGCTCTGGTTCCGGTGCTCCTCTTCTAGGCTCATGCTGTTCTTCGGATTAGTCCATATGGCGTTTTGCAAGAAGTCGAACGGTTTAGTGAACTCCCGAAAAATCGTAGCCACGATTAAGACCTCTGCAGGCATGGTGCCCGCTTTCAGTGTCCGAAGATGAGCCTCGGGCATCACTCGTGCATCTTCCCGCCGAGGGTCACCGTAAGTTGACGACCTGTTTAACGCTGCGACGGTCTTCAACGTCCAGCGGGCGAGCAGGAATCTCTCGTTTTCGTTTAAACCATTCAGCGGCCGTGAACCCTCGATGACGCCGATGAGTATCGCCTTTATATCATCCTCCAATTTGCTCATCCAGCCGTTGTTGCATCCGGCACAAACGCGCCCACACTTGAATCCGCCGATCGTGTGTTCCCTCATGTGAAGGGGTGCCAAATCCTTGCCTCGGACCAGCAGTGGTTTGACCGGCTGCATTTGAAGGTTCAGATACTTCTGAAGCCACACTGGAACAATGTCCTCGTCCGTGGCCTCGGCCCTGGGATTCAGCGAGCGGGAGCGAAATTCTTGCCCACAAAAAAGGCACGTTCCCCTGAGCTGAACCAGGAGTGTTTCGGTCGCTGCCATCGCTTCCTATTTTACTGGGCGAACATCCTCCTCGCGATTTGATTTAGGATCGCCGGGCGCACCCGGCGAACACGGCTTTTTCCCCATCGTCGTCGGCTTCTTCGACGGATCCTTCATCCGGGCAAGGTCCAACCACGGCGCCGACCGGACGGACCGAGGGCATGGCCGTTATCGCCCGCTGATTGCCGGAAAAACTGCCGGCATGGGTTAAGACGGATAAGCGGGAACATGGAGGCCGAACTGCCCGCCAATTAGACGCGGGGCGGCAGCCTCGGCCCGCCTGTTATACTCGAATTGGTTGCGCCCCGCCGGCCGGCGTGAGCGCGCTTACGAGACAATGCCCAAACGAACGTTTCAACCTAACAATCGCAAGCGCGCCAAAACGCATGGCTTCCGGGCGCGAATGAAGAGCAAGGATGGCCGCGCGGTGCTCGCGCGGCGGCGGGCCAAGGGCCGCCACAAATTATCGGTCAGCGACGAAAGAGCTGTCAGATACGCCAAAGCCGGCTAGCCCGGGGCGCGGGTTTCCGCCGTCCTCGCGGATCTTGCGCCGCGCCGAATTCAAACTCGTCTATGAGAAGGGTTTACGCGTTCCGGGTTCGCTGTTCGCGGCGTTCTGCTTGGCGCGCGATAGCCCGCAGGAACTTCGCACAAAGACACGAGCCACTGGCCCGCGCCTGGGCATCACCGTCCCCAGAACCGTGGCCGGCGCGGTGGGGCGCAATCGCCTCAAGCGGCGGTTTCGCGAAGCTTTCCGCCTGCACCGCGCGGAGCTCGACCCGAAGTGGGATATCGTGCTCAACCCGCGGCGGCCGGCGCTCGATGTGCAATTTAGGGATATCGAGCAGGCGCTCGAGAAATTGATTCGAAAATGCAACTCACGCTGAAAAGCCTTCGTATCTACAAGCGATGGATCTCTCCGCTGCTGCCTTCCGCCTGCCGCTTTTATCCCTCGTGTTCGGAATATATGATGGAAGCCGTCGAGAAGCATGGGGCTTGGCGCGGCATCGCGCTCGGAATCGGGCGCCTGCTTCGCTGTCACCCCTTTTGCCAGGGAGGCTTTGACCCAGTCCGTTAAATGAACGATGCCTGAAAACAAAGAAATTCCGATGGAGATGCGGCTGCTGCTGGCCTTTGTCTTGATGGGCCTGGTGTTGTATGTCACACCGCGCTTGTACAAACAGCCGCCGCCTATTCCGGAGGCCAAGCCGGGCCCGAGTCAAACGCAGCCCGTTCCGCCGGGAAAAACCGGAGAAACAGCCACTGAAGCTGCCCGCCCCGCTCCTCCGCCGGCTGCCTCCACCGCCGAAATTCCGGGTCAGATTCAAGCCCGCGCCGAGCAGGCTTTCACCATCGACACCAATTTATTTCAAGTCCGATTCTCCAATCGTGGCGCCGTGGTCGAAAGCTGGATTCTCAAGAAGTATAAAGACTCGGCCAACCAGCCTCTGGATCTGGTGAATGCAAGAGCGCTAGGCAAGGTTCCCGCGCCGTTTTCCTTGGCCTTCAAAGGCCAGCCCCCCGCCGCGAATCTCGACCAAGCGCTGTATCGAGTGGACCGTCCCACTCCACTCGCCGTGAGATTCGAGTACTCCGATGGCCACGTCGACGTGAAAAAGACGTTCAGGTTTCTTTCCAATAGTTATTTGGTCGCGGTCGACTCGGAAGTTACGCAAAACGGTTCACCCGTTCCTCACGGCCTTTCCTGGCGCGGCGGGTTCGGCGATCCCAAGGTGGCGAATTTCGCCAATTACCAGACAGCGCTGTATTACGATCTAAGCAATTCCAAGCTGGTGGTGGAACCGGTAAAGAACGCCAAGGACGGTCCGGCAACCTCCATCGGCCAATATTCTTTCGCGGGACTTCAAGATCAATATTTCGCCGGCGTTTTTCTGCCTGAAGGACGCTCTCAAGTAGAACTGACCGAATTCGCCGACACGATCCCCAACGCGTCCAACTCCAACGAGCAACGCGTCGGCGCAAGCGTGGGCGGCGAGGGGTCGAATCAGTTCACCTTCTTCCCCGGCCCAAAAGACTACGATCTGCTTCACGATATTAATCCCAAGCTGGACACGCTGATCGACTGGGGATGGTTCGAAATTTTGGCCAAGCCGCTGTTCCTGGTTCTGAACTGGACCGCGCACAACCTGACGCACAACTATGGGTGGGCCATCATTCTCGCCACCATCGCCATCAACATCGTTCTGTTTCCGCTGAAAATCACGGGCATGAAATCGTCTAAGAAAATGCAGGCGATTCAACCGCTGGTGGCCGCGATCAACGAAAAATACAAGGGCCTTCCCGTGCGCGATCCGCGCCAGGCGGAAAAGAATCAGGAAGTCATGGCGCTGTACAAGAAGTACGGCATCAATCCGGTGGGAGGGTGCTTCCCGCTGCTTTTGCAAATTCCGTTCTTTTACGCGTATTACAAGGTGCTAAACGTCAGCATCGAGATGCGCGGGGCCGGGTTCCTGTGGGTGCACGATCTTTCGCAGCCCGAAACGGGCTTCTTTTCGGGCCTGGGCATGCCCATCCGCCTGCTGCCGCTCATCCTGGTGTTGACGCAATTCATTTCTCAGAAAATGACGCCGCCCAGCCCGGGCGTCGATCCGAATCAGCAGAAGATGATGATGTTCATGCCGCTGATGATGGGCTTTTTCTTCTACGGCGCTTCCGCTGGCCTCGTATTATACTGGTTGACTAGCAATCTGGTAGGTGTGGCGCAACAGTGGTTGTTGAATCGCACCACGGCAGTTCCGGTGATCGAAGCGGTTAAGCCCGCCCCCAAGAAGAAGGCCGGATCGAAACGTTGACTCGCAAACTTACGCTCGCCGAGGACGCCTCGCGCATCGAGGAGTTCCTCGATGTCGTTCTGGACGAGGCCGACTTCGACGTCGAGTACGAAATCGGCGAGGGCGCGATGCTGCACCCGAATTTCGAAAATCCGGATGTGTTAGTCAACTTCTCCGGGCCCGACGTGGAATTGCTGCTGGCGAATAAAGCCGAGGCGCTGCTGGCGCTGGAGCAGTTGACGATGGAAGCGCTGCGGCTTCAGCCGGAGGAGCATTCGCGGTTGTGCTTCGACGCCAACGAGCACCGCCGGCTGCGCATTCAGGAATTGCGAATGAGCGCGGAAGCCGCGGCGGACCGCGTGCGCAAGTCGCATGCCCCGTTTCACTTCAGCCCCATGAATAGCCGCGAGCGCCGCATTTTGCATCTGGCGCTCACGGGCGAAGCCGGCATCCGCAGTGAGAGCGTGGGCGAAGGACCGATTCGCCAGGTGGTGATTGTGCCGGAAGATATGAAGACTCTGCCCGAGCCGATCGTCCCTCCACGCCCGCGTCCGGAAACTCCCGGGCGTCCCGAGCGAGGTGGACGGGGCCGCGACCGCAACCGGAGGGGTCCACGCGACCGCGGCGACCGGGGCCGCGACCGCGACCGCGGGCGAAGGTAACGCCGCGCCCCCGGAGGAGGGCGGGCTTCAGCCCGCGCGAGGCTTTAGCCTCGCTTCCCCTGCAGCCCGACTCAATTCCCGCGCGGTTGCCCGTCCCAGGTTCTCCGCCGCGGCGTGACGGCAACGTGATTTTGCTCGATGCCAGATTTCGGGTGCTGCGATTGTGGGTCGTGCGCTACAGTGTAGTGCATGAAAAAGGAGATAGCCCGCCGGTAGCCCGCGGTGAGCCGCTGCCATCGTGAAAACTCGCCACTGTGATCCTGTTATAATTCGTATAGAATGACTCTCGAGGAACTGGAACGAGAATACTCTACGCTCCGCCAGCAGGCTGACGCTGTGCGGAGCTATCTTTGACGCTCCTGCCCGAAAATCCCAACTAGACCGCATCGAACAACTGGTCAACGCGCCGGACTTCTGGTCGCAGCCGGAGAAAAGCCAGAAGATCATGCAGGAGCGCAAGCGGCTGGAAGAACAGATCGCGCAGGACCGGCAAATCGCGGCGCAGACTTCCGATCTCGACACGCTGTTTGAGCTGGCTCGCGAAGGAGAGAACGTCAACGGCGATCTGGAGCACGAGATCCGGTCCTTCGCGGGGCATCTGGAGGCGCTCGAAAACGAGATGCTGCTTTCCGGCGAGAACGACCGGTTGAGCGCCATCGTCGTCATTCATCCGGGCGCGGGCGGCACCGAAAGCCAGGACTGGGCCGAGATGCTGTTGCGCATGTATCTGCGTTGGGCCGAGCGGCACGGCATGGAAACGGCGGTCACCGACCGGCTGGAGGGGGAAGGCGCGGGCATCAAGTCGGCGACCTTCGAGGTCTCTGGCGAAAACGCCTACGGGCTGCTGCAAAGCGAAGTAGGCGTGCATCGGCTGGTCCGCATTTCGCCCTTCGACGCCAACGCCCGCCGCCATACCTCTTTCGCTTCCGTCTTCGTCTATCCGCAAATCGACGATGAGATCAAAATCGAAATCCGCCCCGAGGATCTGCGCGTGGACACTTTTCGTTCTTCGGGCGCGGGCGGCCAACACGTCAATCGCACCGATTCAGCCATTCGCATGACTCACCTTGCCACCGGCATCGTGGTCCAATGCCAGAACGAGCGCAGCCAGCACAAGAACCGCGCCAGCGCGCTGAAACAACTTCGCGCCAAATTGTACGAATACGAACTGGAGAAGAAGCAGGCCGAGGAGCGCAAGCTGGAAGACACCAAGCTGGACATCAACTTCGGAAGCCAGATCCGCAGCTACGTGCTGGCGCCGTACCGGATGATCAAGGATCACCGGACCAAGCTTTCCATCGGCGACGTAGATCGTGTGTTGGACGGCGATCTGGAGGAGCTGATTCACGCCTATCTGGTGCTCCGCAAGACGGGCAAGACGGCTTCCGACAAGGATGAGCCTCTCGATTAAGGAAGCGGCCGCCCGGATCCGCGCGGGCGGCGTGGTCGCGTTTCCCACGGAGACCGTTTACGGATTGGGCGCCAACGCGCTGGACCCTTCGGCCGTGCGGCGCATTTACGAGCTCAAGGCCCGCCCCGCCACCAGCCCCTTGATCGTGCACGTTTCCTCGGCGGAGATGGCGCGCGGGGTGGTCGCGGAGTGGCCGCCGCTCGCCGAAGATCTCGCGCGCCGCTGGTGGCCCGGTCCTTTGACGATGGTCTTGCCGAAGAGCGCGGCCATCCCGGAGATCGTCACAGCGGGGCTGTCTACCGTGGGCGTGCGCATGCCCGCGCACCCCGTCGCGCGGGAGCTAATCGAAGAAGCAGGCGTGCCGATCGCGGCGCCCAGCGCAAATCGCTTCACCGGCCTTTCGCCGACCACCGCCGCGCACGTTCGCGCTGCGTTCGGCGATTCGATTGGCGTGCTCGATGGAGGACCGTCGCAAGTGGGAATCGAATCGACGGTAGTCGCGATCGAAAGCGGAAACCTGAAGCTGCTGCGGCCTGGCATGATCGCATTCGAAGAGTCCGCGTTTGAAGAACTGGCCGCGAAATCGCCGGAGCCCGGCTCGGCGCATCCCGCTCCGGGTATGTACCGGCGTCACTACAGTCCTCGAACGCCCGTGCTGCTGGTTCGTGACCCCAAGGAACTGCCGAAGGGCGCCGGCGCGTACGTCTGGCGGCAGAATCCCGCCGCGGCTTCCCCCGCCGCGGCTTCCAATGTCGCGCGCCGCATTCAGATGCCGGCCGGCGCGGCTTCCTACGCCGCGCGGCTCTACGCCGTGCTGCACGAATTGGATGCGGAGAATCTCCCGTGGATCGCGGTAGAACTTCCGCCGGAAACTCCCGAATGGACCGCGATTCGCGACCGGCTGATGCGTGCCGCCGGCCGGTAGCCGAAGTTCAGAGTATAGAATTCGGGGTTGGCGGGCGCGGTGAATTCTATTTCTTCCCCAGAACGCCTTCCAGCGTGTTGGCCGTCAAGACTCGTTTGGCCCAGAGTTCGATCCGCGCGGGAGCGGCTTTCGAGAGGCGGTCGCCAGCCCACTTCGGCAATGGACCGAACTTCGTTTCCAACAGCTCGCGCAGAACGAGGCTCATCCCTTCCGTCCGGCCCTCCGTCCGGCCCTCGGTCCGGCCCTCAGCCCGGCCCTCGGCGATGGCCTCCCGCCGCCATCGCATCAGCACCGGATTCTTCCTGACGTCGATGATCACGCCCATACGCTCAAGTTCCCATTCTACCTTTCCCGTAATTCCCCGAAGGCCCGACAAGATCAGGATCTTCGCCAGCAACGCCTCCCTCCGTGTTCCCGGTATCCTGGCCGTGCGCCCCAGAATCTCCCGTAGCCGCGCATCGCCGCCTCCCGCAAGCACTGCCAACGCCAGATCCCCCGCATTCCCGCTTCTCAGCAGCGGCTCGACCGGAATCTCGCGGAAATCCACCACGTCATAGTCGATCCGCACCCGGTCCTCCTCCAGGCGGTTCGGAATGGCCATCTTGCGCCGGCCCACGTAGAGCACGGTCTGCCGCAGAGGGCGTTTGAATCTCGCCTTAATCAAAGGCCAATATTCGAGCATGCGATACGCCATCTGGGGGTCGTTGGAGCTTTGAAGCTCGATATGAAGAATTGCGCCGTCGGCGAGCGAGATCACCAGATCCACGCGCCGCTCCTGCACCTTGGGCAGTTCCACATTAAGAAATCCCTCGATGGCTACGCCTCCGGTGAGCCGCCGAAGCAGAGTAGGGCGGTCGCGCTCAAAGACCTGTTTCAGCGTCCCATCGAAATCGAAAGCTCTTTTCATCGTTTCTTCAGAGTAGGATGATTCACTGGTGGATGGATGAACGCGAACAAGCTGTCGCGGTTTTGTTTATGTCTGTGCGCTGGAGCCGCGGCGCAGACGCCTCCACCCGCGATTACGCTACAGGACGCGCTGAGTCGCGCGCGCCAATACGGAGGCCAGGTCCAAAGCGCGAATCTGGCGGTGTTAGCGGCGCGAGAGGATACGGCTCAGGCGCGCGCGGGCCGCTTGCCCACCGTAAACTGGTTTAATCAGTTCATCTACACCGAGGGAAACGGGACGCCTTCCGGAGTCTTCGTGGCCAACGACGGCGTTCACGTCTACAACGAGCAAGCGGTGGTGCATGAGGAAGCTTTGGCTTTCTTCCGGAGGGCCGAGGTGCGCCGCGCGTTAGCGGCAGAAGCCGTCGCGCAGGCAAGGACGGAAATCGCCGCGCGGGGGCTGAACGCTACGGTGATCCAGAACTATTATGAGGTGGTCGCTTCGCAGCGGAAACTGGCCAACGCGCAGATCGCGGTTCAGGACGCGCAGCGCTTTTACGCAATCACCGAAGCGCTGGAAAAAGGAGGCGAGGCGGCTCACGCGGACGTGATCAAAGCGGAGATCGATCTGCGCCAGCGGGAGCGCGACGTAGCCGAAAGCGAAGTCGCGATTCAGAAAGCGGCCATCGCCTTGGGAGTGATGATTTTTCCGAGCTTCACCGCGGAATTCAGCGTGGTGGACGACCTGGACCAGATTCCAGCGTTGCCCGCGCTGCCCGAGGCGCAGGCGCAGGCGACCGCCACCAGCCCCGATTTGAGCGCGGCGAGGGCGGGCATCCGGGAAGCCGGCGAAGAGGTGAACGTGGCGCGTTATGCCTATGTGCCGTCGTTAGGCCTGGACGTGTTCTACGGAATCAACGCCAATCAATTCGCGATAAAAACGGAACATTCCACGCAAGCCACGGGGCGCAGCACGCTGCCGAACTACCAGGTTTCTTCGCGCCAAAATCTAGGATATTCGGCGCAAGCCACGCTCAACATCCCGGTGTGGAACTGGGGCGCCACGCGCAGCAAGGTCAAACAAGCGGAGTTGCGCCGCGATCAGGCGCAGATCGAGCTGACGCTTGCGAGCCGGGAGTTGCAGGGAAATCTCGCAACTCTCCATGCCGAGGCGCAGGCGGCGCAGGCGCAGCTTCCATCCTTGCGTGGCTCCGTGGACCTGGCGGCGGAAAGCCTCCGGTTGACGCTGCTGCGTTACCAGGCCGGCGAATCGACGGCGCTTGAGGTGGTGGACGCGCAGACCACGCTGAATTCGGCGCGCAACGCCTACGACGATGGTTTGGCGGGCTATCGCGTAGCGATCGCGAATTTGCAGACGCTCATGGGGACGTTATGAAGAAGAAACCAGGAGGGTTGGCGGCGGCCTTGTGCCTCATCTCGATGCTGGCGGGATGCGGAAGAAGACAGGCCGAGGGCGGCGAGGAGCAGGAACCGCCCACGCATGTGTTGGTGGAGACCGCGACGCGCGGGGCCATCGATCGCGTGGTCGAGGCGGACGCAGTGCTCTATCCCGTCAACCAAGCCAACGTCACTTCGAAAATCAGCGCGCCTGTGAAGCGCTTTTTGGTGAATCGGGGCGATCATGTGCGCGCCGGAGAATTGCTGGCGGAGCTCGAAAGCGCCGATCTGGCGGCGGCGGCCAACGAATCGCAGCAGCAGTTCGAGCAGACGCAGGCGCAATTTCAAACCGTCCAGGGCGCCACGGTACCGGAGGATCGAACCAAGGCGCAGGCGGATGTTCAGGCCGCCCAGCAGACCTTCGACGCCGCTAAGAAGCTGTACGACAATCGTGTGGAGCTTCAGCGTCAGGGCGCGTTGGCGCAAAAATTAGTGGACGACGCTCACGTCGCCATGGTGCAGGCGCAGAGCCAGTTGGAGACGGCGCAGCGGCATTTGCAAGCTCTCGATCAAGTGAGCCAACGGGAAGCCATCCGCGCCGCGCAGGCGACGATGGACGCCGCCAAAGCGCATTACGACAACGCGGCGGTGCAATTGTCCTACGCGCGAATCGTAAGCCCCATCAATGGTGTGGTGGCGGACCGGCCCGTTTATCAGGGCGAAATGGCCGCCAGCGGCTCTGGGTTCATTTCCATCGTCGATATTTCTCAGGTGGTGGCGCGGGCCAATGTTCCGGTGAAGGAAGCGGAAGCGATTCGTGTGGGCCGCCCCGCGCGTGTCTCCGGACCGGAGGGCGATTTGCCGGGGACCGTCACCGTCGTCAGCCCGGCTGTGGATCCCAGCACCACGACGGTGGAGGTGTGGGTGCGGCTCGCTAACCCAGGCGAACGTTTGAAGCCGGGAGGAACCGTGCACGTCGCCATCGTCGCGGAGACCATCCAGAACACCATGATCGTCCCCGCCTCGGCGCTCCTCTACTCGGACACTGGCGGGCAAAAGGTGATGGTGATCTCAAGCGACAACGTCGCCCATGAGCGCATGGTTTCGGTGGGAGTCCGGCAGGGCGATCGTGTGCAGATTCTGGGCGGAGTCCAGGAAGGAGACCAGGTGGTGGTTTCGGGAGGGTTGGGTTTGGAGGACAAAGCCAAAGTGATTGTCGATCAACCCAAGGAAGAGGATGAGGACGAGGACGAAAAGTAGCCCGTGAACCCGATCGAATCCGAACACTGGACCGCGCGTTTTTCCCGCCCGGTGATCTTCATTCTGATCACGCTGGCCGCCGTGGGAGTGTATCTTGCCCGTACGATCCCCGTGGCGGTTTTTCCGACGACGAATTTTCCCCTCATCATCGTCGGCGTGGATAACGGCGTCTCGCCCATCAACCAAATGCAGGTGACTGTGACCCGGCCGATTGAAGAAGCGATGAATACCGTGCCGGGATTGGAACAGGTCCGCTCCACCACCAGCCGCGGCTCCGTCGAAATCGATCTCTTTTTCAATTGGAGCGTGGATATGTTCCAGACGCTTCAATACGTGAACGCCGCGCTGGCTCGCGTACAGCCGAATCTGCCTCCCACCGCCAAGTTGGTGGCCAATCGCATGACGTTCGCGGCCTTTCCCATCCTGGGCTACAGCCTCACTTCCGAAACCATGCCGCAGACGCAGCTCTGGGAACTGGCGAATTATACGATCAAGCCGCGGCTCAATCGCAACGTGAACGGTGTTTCCGCAGTGGTGCTGCAAGGCGGCAGCGTTCCCGAATTTCAGATCGAGCCCGATCCGGCCAAGCTTCAGCAGGCGCAGGTTACGGTGCCGGCGATTCTGGACGCCATTACCAAAACCAACATGATCGATTCACCGGGACTGATCGAAAACGATCACGAATTATCGCTGACGCTGGTAACCGGGCAAACGCGAGATCCCTCGCAGATTTCGAACATTGTCGTGCGAACCACGGATCGAGGGACGCCCATTCGTGTCGGCGATATCGCTTCCGTCACACCGTCTGTGATGCCGGTGTACACGATCGTCACGGCGAACGGAAAACCCGCCGTCCTGCTGAATATTCTGCGCCAGCCGGATAGCAACACCGTGACAGTGGCGGACGACGCCCGCCGGGAATGGGATGACATTCGCAAGACCCTGCCGCCGGGCGTGAACGTGCAAACCTTCTACGATCAATCGCAGCTTGTGCGCGATTCCATAGCGAGCGTGCGTGACGCGATCCTCATCGGTTTGATCCTGGCGGCGATTATTCTGGTGCTGTTCCTGCGCGATTGGGGAAGTTCGCTGGTTGCGGGCCTCGTGATTCCGGCGACCATTGCGATCACACTGATTTTTCTGCGCGCCCTGGGTGAGAGCTTCAATCTGATGACGCTGGGCGGATTGGCCGCCGCGGTGGGACTGGTGATCGACGACGCGATCGTGGTCGTGGAAAACATCGTGTTGCATCGCGACTCCGGCCAGAGCCGCTCCGAGGCGATTCGCAGCGCCTTGCGCGAGATCCGTGTTCCCCTGGTGGGTTCGACGATCACTCCCATCGTGGTCTTCCTGCCGCTGATTTCGATCACCGGCGTCACGGGGACTTTCTTCCGCGCCTTAGCGATCACCGTGGCAACGGCGCTGGTCACCTCGCTCGCTCTCGCGCTCACATGGACCCCGACGCTGAGCCATTATTTGTTGCGTTCCTCGCGGCCGAGTGAGGGCGGGAGGTGGATGAGCTGGCTGAGGCGCATTTATAGCCGGTCGTTGCGTTTCGTATTGGACCATCCCTTCGCGTTGGTGGCCGGTTGTATCGCGTTGATCGCCGGGTCGTATTTCTGTTATCAGGCGTTGGGAACGGATTTGTTGCCGGCCATGGACGAAGGCGGATTCGTGCTCGATTACCTCATGCCCGCGGGATCTTCGCTCGACGATACCAACAAGGTACTGCTGGGCGTCGAAAAAATCCTCCAATCGACTCCGGAAGTCGCGGGCACTTCCCGCCGCACGGGATTGCAGCTTGGGCTGGCTCAGGTCACGGAAGCTAATAACGGCGATTTCACCGTACGTTTGAAGCCTCCGCCGCGGCGCAGCATCGACGAAATCATCTCCGACGTTCGCGCCAAGGTCAACGAAAAGTATCCTCAGCTCGACGTGGAATTCGTGCAGCTTTTGCAAGACATGATCGGCGATTTGACCAGCTCGCCCGAGCCGATGGAGATCAAACTGTTTTCTCCGAATCCGGATTTACTGAAGACGTGGGGACCCAAGATCGCCGAAAACATGAAAAAAATCAAGGGCGTCGTGGATCTCAAAGATGGAATCGAAAATACGATCAGCGGGACGGCGATCACCATGAGCGTCGATCCCGTGGTGGCCGCGCGAAGCGGATTCGCGGCGCAAGAAATCGAGTTGGACGCGAGCGCTCTCCTGCAAGGCGAGCCGGCTACGGCGCCAGTGGTGGTGAACGACCGCGCTTATACGATTCGGGTTCGTTTCCCGGCGAGTGCGCGAGCCTCGCTGGATCGAATCCGCAACACCGTGATCACCAGCAGTTCCACCGGAAAATGGGCGACGCTCGGTTCAGTGGCCCAATTCCAAACCGAACCCGGTCAAACCGAGATTATCCGCGAGAATCTTCAACGGCGCATCGCGGTGACCGGCCGATTCGAGGGGATGAGCCTCGGCACGGGAATGGCGCGGGTGCAAAAGGCCGTCGCGGCTATGAATGTGCCCCCTTCGATTCGCGTGGTTTATGGCGGGCTCTATGAGCAGCAGCAGAATTCGTTTCGTGATCTGCTGACGGTGCTGGCGCTAGCGGTGGTTTTGGTGTTCACCGTTCTGCTGCTCGAATTCCGCACGTTTGCCGCGCCGGCCGCGATTCTGGCGTCGGCGCTGCTTTCCACGTCGGGTGTGTTTCTGGCGCTGCTGGTCACCGGAGTCACTTTCAATATTTCGTCCTTCATGGGATTGATCATGGTGATTGGAATCGTGGCGAAGAACGGCATCCTGCTGCTGGACGCCGATCAGCGCTTCCGGGCGGAGGGTTATTCCGTGCACGACGCGATGATCGAGGCCGGCGAGCGCCGCCTGCGGCCCATCCTGATGACCGCGCTCGCGACCAAGGCGGGCATGATTCCGCTATCGCTCGCCATCGGCGCCGGTTCGCAGATGCTGCAGCCACTGGCCATCGCGGTCATCGGCGGCCTGCTGGCGTCCATGGTGCTGTCGCTGATCGTGACCCCGGCAGTGCATTATTACCTGAGCAGGCATGCCGGCCCTGCGGTCCGCGAGCCGATCGGCGTAGAATAATAGCGGTCATCTACTGGAAGGAGTTGGAGATGCTTCGAAGACTACTGTTGTGCGGTGCTCTGCTCGCGGCCGCCGCCGTCGCTCTAGCGCAGAGCGGCGGGGCGTCCTCCGGGGCCGTTTCTTGGCAAAACGATGTGACGCCCATCGTCCCCACCGATTGGAATTACGAGTTCGCCGCGCACTTGCTGGAGCGCGCCGGATTTGGCGGAACGCCCGAAGAAATTCAAGCGCTCGCGAAGCTTACTCCACGGCAGGCCGTCGCGCGGCTGGTCCGATTCGAAGGCGTCCGATCCCAGGGCGCCGAGGCCGTCGCCTTGCCTCCGTTCGACGAAGATAACATCCACGACCCCGGCCTGGAGCCGTTTCCGCCTAGCCGCCCCGCCGTCACCGATCTGGCTAAGGAAAAGGGCGAAGCGCTGGGCATCAAGGTGAAGCCCGGCGGCAACCGCCCCCTTCAGCCCATCGTCGATGAATTCTTCTACTGGCTCCGTGCGAGCGCTCTGGAAACCAATCGCGTCGCCTATTGGTGGGCCAACCGCATGCTTGCGAGCCCTCGCCCGCTGCAAGAAAAAATGGCTTTGTTCTGGCACGGCCATTTCGCCTCGAACGAAGCCAAGGTCCGGGATTACCGCAGGCTTCTCGGCCAACTGGAGCTGTTCCAAAAACAGGGTCTCGGGAATTTTGGGGATTTGACTGTCGCCGTCGCGCAGGGTCCGGCGATGCTCTCCTTCCTCGACGCCGGAGTCAACGTCAAAGGCGCGTCCAACGAGAATTTCGCACGCGAAATCATGGAGCTCTTTACCATGGGCGTGGGCCATTACACGGAGAAAGACATCCGCGAGGCGGCCCGCGCCTTCACCGGCTGGAATTACGTGGATTTGAAATTCGTAGTGAATAAAGACCAGCACGATGACGGCGAAAAGACGTTTCTCGGGAAAACCGGCAATTTCGACGGCGTCGATATCATCGACATCATCATGCAGCAGCCGGCGACGGCGGATTTCATCGCCGGCAAGATTTACCGCTACTTCGTCCGTCAGGATCTTTCGCCCGAGCTTCAGCAGAAGCTTGGCGCGACGCTGCGTCAGAACAAGTACGAGATCGCGCCGCTGCTGGAAACGATTTTTCTCTCGCGCGATTTCTACAGCCCGGCTTCCGTGGGCACGCGCATCTATAGCCCCGTGGAGCTCGCCGTCAGCACATATAAAAAACTGGGATTGAAGAGCATTCCCGGCGTTCCGGATTTCAACTCCGTCACCGGCGCATTGGGACAGCAGCTCTTCGCACCCCCCACCGTGGCGGGCTGGGCGCAAGGCCAGGCATGGATCACTCCCGGGCTGCTGCTGGAGCGCGCCAACTTCGCCCGCGACGTTCTGTTCCCCGACATCGGGTTCTTACCGCCCGATCGCTACACCGGAGGGGGCGAGGTTCGCCGCGTGGCGCAGCGGATTCGTCAGGGGATGGACATCACCACCGCCACGCAGGACGAAACTAAGGACGGCGAGGTCGCCGAATCCAATAAGAACGCCGATCGCGACGAAGATTTCAATACGCGCTACGGCAGCTTCCGCGGCTCGCAACTCGCTATCGAGCGTGTGAAACCGATCCCGCGCGAAACAGCTCAGGTGAACCTGTCGCGCATGGTGCTCGATGCGAAACTCCAAAACACCACGCAAGTGGCGGATTACTTCATCCATCGCTTTATGCGTGTGGCTCCCAGCGAAGAAGTGCGGCAGAAACTAATCGCGTTCCTGAATCAAGACCTCGGCACAAGCGATATTTCTGTGGCGCGGACGGATATGGAGCAGTCTTTACGGTTGATGCTGCATTTGATCATGAGCCAGCCGGAATATCAGTTGGGTTGAAGAACAGCATGGCCTGAAGCTCGAGCCGCGCAAAGTGCCGATGGACATTTTTGTCGTCGATCACTCCACGTTTGGCTACTTTGGGGCAAGCATCTGGGCCGAAGATGTCTTCGGATTTCTAAAGGAACACTGCGCGAAGTAGAGGCGCTCTCGCGGTCAGCCGCAGTAGCCGAAGAGGTTATCGAATCGGGGCGTCTTTCATTCGCTTTTCGATGCCCTCGATCGTCGTCTGAGCGGCTTTTGACAAGCTGATGGCGGGCATCAGTCCGAAGCCGCGATTCTGTGCCGCAGATTTTTCGGTTTCGTTGCGCGCGATTTCCCGAAGCTTGGGCAAATCGGTCGAGTCGCCCATTTGCGCCAGCGTGCGCATGCAAGTGGTAATTGCTTCAGCCTCGGGTCAGCTCCAATGCGCGAATCCATCGCGCTTCCGGTTCCGGCTTCGGAGCGGTAACAAGGCACATAATCCAGCTTGTTCCCGCCCACGTTTGTTCCCGCCCATGCTTGTTCCCGCCATGCTTGTTCCCGCTAAGATGAAGGGGAATGCAGCAGGGTCTTTTGCCGCTCTTCCCCCTCCAGGTGGTTTTGCTTCCGGGAGCCGAGTTGCCCTTGCATATCTTCGAAGATCGCTACAAGGAGATGATCGGTGAAATTCTGCGCAGCCGCCACGAATTCGGCGTGGTTCTGGCCAGCGAGAAAGGCATCGTCAATACGGGATGCACGGCCACCGTTGACCGGGTGGTGAAGCGTTATCCGGACGGACGCCTGGATATTGTCGTGCGCGGCCGCCGGCGATTCGAAATCCTGATCCTGAATGACGAACGCTCCTATCTGCGCGGCTCGGTCGATTTTTTCGACGACGAGCAGTCTACTCAGCCATCGCCCGAAATTCGCCAGCGAGCCATTGAGGGATTCAATCAATTGCAGGCTCTATCCTCCAGCCAGCCGCTGGAGGATTCGCAGCTTGCCAATCCGCAGCTTAGTTTTTTGCTGGCGCAGCCTGTGCCGGATCTCGGTTTCCGGCAGGCGCTGCTCGCCACTCGCAGCGAAGCGGAGCGATTGAAGCAGCTCGCCGATTTTCTGCCGTCGTTCGTAGTGCGGCAAAAACATATTCAGCACGTCAAGGAGGTTGCGCCGCGCAACGGCCGCGGGCGTGCGCTGCTGGACGGTTGAGTTCCCGCGACGAGTTTTCTGCTGGATGAGTTTTTTGCTGATAGATGCGGACGACACGCTGTGGGAAAACAATATTTATTTCGAGCGCGCCTTCGACGACTTCTGCGAGTTTCTGGCGCATTCCACGCTGACGTCCTTTCAAGTACGCGAAGCATTGAACGAGATCGAGACGGTGAACGCCCAGATTCACGGATATGGATCGAGGAATTTCGGGCGCAATCTCCAGCAGGCCTATGAGCGCCTCGCCGAGCGCGAAATCCGGACACGCGACCTCCAGCACATCATGAGCCTGGCGGAGCGCATCCTGGAGCAGCCGGTGGAACTGATCGAGGGCGTAGATGAAACGCTTGCCGCTCTGGCCTCGCGGAACGACCTCACGTTATTCACGAAAGGCAACCCAGAGGAGCAGCGCTTGAAAGTAGACAGGTCCGGCCTAAGCCGTTATTTCCGGCACACCGCCATCGTGAAGGAGAAAGACGCCGCGGCGTACCAAAATCTGGTGAACGTCCGCGCACTGCCCTCGCGGAACACCTGGATGATCGGAAACTCGCCCAAATCCGATATCAACCCCGCGCTCGAGGCCGGGATCGGAGCCGTGCTGGTTCCTCACGCTCACACCTGGGGCTTGGAGCGGCAGGACCTTCGCGCCCCCGCAGGATCGCGATTCCTGCAGGTGGAGCGGTTCGTGGATTTGGGGCGACATTTCTGAGCCGCGACCGCCAGGAAGCGGTACTTCGCGCTCCCGATTACGTTCGCATGTCATCATCGGGTTATGAAAACGGTGTTGGCGTTTCTTGTCGGCGTCTTCGCTCTGGCGGGCGCAGCCCGGGCGCAGTCCCCTTCCACGGTCATCCACATCGTCAACATAAAATGGAGGGTAGAGGCGGCGCCGGAGCAGATTAAGGTAGCCGTCGATCGCGCGCAACAACTTCCCTCCAAATTCCCCGGCCTCAAAAGGGTCTGGACCAAGAATCTCAAATACGAAGGACAGGAAGGATTCAAACAGGCCATCGTGATGGAATTCGAAAGCCAGGACGCGCTGAAGCGGTACGAGAACAGCGTGGCTCAAAAGTGGTGGTACGAAGTCTACCTGCCGGTCCGCGAGGATAGCCGCACCGACGATATCACGAATTAAAGCGCCTTACGAAACAGTTTTGGAACTATCGAATCGCGCTGCTCAAAACAAGCGTAACGCTATACGTGCCGCCTCGCTCCACGGCAATGGATTGCCCGCTATCTGAGACCGGTGTCACGTTGGTGTCCGCTCCCTTTGGCTGCGCGGCAGTTGCCTTCGGCCGGGCGAAGATCCGATATTCGCCGGGTGCAAGTACGCTGATTTCAAATTTGCCTGGACTGTCCGCAGTAACGGTGCTCACGGCAAGCACGGTTGGTGACCGTGCCGACAATCATCCCGGGTCTGTCGTCAATAACAATTTCCGCAGTGTTCAGCTCGCCGCCGAGTGTGACAGGTTCATCCCGCAGCGCCTCTCCGTTAACGTGCGCTACGGAAACATGCACGCGATAGTACGGCCTTTCGCGAAGTCTGATTGTCCCGACACTGGTGCCGCTGCCGGGACTCACGGGAACGTAGGCGCTCGGCGCCGGTGTTCCTCCCGGCCAGTAGGTGGTTTCGAGATCATGATCTACCTCGTCCAGGTCGCTAGGCGCTCGCCACGGGGGAACAGGTGCGCGACTTGAAATCCCCAGAGGAACTGTCCCGTGGAAGCTTTCAGTGCCACCACCGAATCGGCCCACCGGTTATCGCCCGGACGGGATCCGCCAAAGTAATCGGGGCTGGCGCTGCCGGTGGGAATGAAGACCATGTCGCGCGTGGGGTCCGCCGCGAACGTGGACCACGCGTTGGCCGCGCCGGTAAGCACCTGCTGCTTCTCGGCCCAGGGAATCGGGTCCCATGTCCACTTCAACACGGCTGTCCGCGTGTCATAGGCGCGAACCGCTCCGCGCGGCATATCGACCGCTCCGTTATCGCCGATCGACGAGCCTTCAGGTAGAGCGTTCCATCCACGAGAATCGGTGTCGCCTCGAAGGCTGCTTTGCCGTTGAGCGGCGTATGGGGCTGGAGCGCACCCGTGCGATAAGTCCAGACCGGACGCAGATCGCGGACGTTCTGGCGTGTGATCTGTTTCAGGCCGGAGTAGCGCGTCCCGCCGGCGTCGCCTCCATAGAAGCTCCAACCACTATCGTCCGCGAAGGCGCATGTTACGAAACACACAGCAATAAGCGTGATCCGCATGATTCCCATTTTGACAGCTACAATGAGATTCGGGCCCGCCGGACGGGTAGTCGCTCCCGCGAGTTTCACCTCGCCTATAAAGCAGGGTGGCGGGGGAGGAAAGTCCGGTCTCCGTAGGGCAGCATGCCGGCTAACGGCCGGGGGGATTCGCTCAAAGCGGATTTCACGGAAAGCGCCACAGAAAATACACCGCCGGATTTCCGGTAAGGGTGAAAAGGTGCGGTAAGAGCGCACCGCGGCCGCAGTAATGCGGCTGGCAGGGCAAGCCCCATGCGGAGCAAGACCAAATAGGGGAGCAGGAGCGGCCCGCTCCGCTACGACTTCCGGGTAGGTCGCTGGAGCTGGAGAGCAATCTTCGGCCTAGAGGAATGACTGCCGCCCGTTCGCGGCAACGTTGGCGGGCACAGAAACCGGCTTATAGTCCGGCGGGCCCCTTTGACAGCGGCCAATTAGAGCATCAATTCGCGCCACGGCGCCTGGATCCCGAGTTCCTGATCGTAGGCAGCCAGTTCCGCGAGCGCAGCCCGACGTGCGGCATCAGCCTGGCGCCTCCTTCACATCGTTCCCCAGAACCTTTCGAGCTTTGGGTTGTCGCCCCCGCGGCCGCCGGACAGAACGGCCTCGGCATGCTCCCGCTCGCTGTCGCGCGTGAACTGGCCCGTCTTAAGAGCATGTTCGTTCTGCTGCCCGACCCCCGCCATTTGAAATGGGAAAATGAGGCAGGTATGACCGCTGCGGAAATCGGAGAGTTCCAGGCCCGTGATTGGCGGCTTATCGAACGCGCCAAGTCGGACTATTGGGTCCGGCAAAAAGCGGCAATGCCCCCTGCGGCCGTCCTCGAGATAGCCAGCGGCTTGTACGAATACGCCCGCTCCCTTAGGCCCGACTGGCCCAATGCTGCCGAGCGGGAAGCCGACCTGGCTTCGCATGTTCGCTCGACGGCTATGCTGAGACGTGCCGGAGAAAACCCGGAAGGTGGCAAGTGAGGCGCTTGCTTACCCGATATCACCAAAAGAGGGGCGAGCGATGAGCCAACGAGAACATGCCCACGAGTTGATCGAGCGTTTGCCCGAGCCGCAGATCTCGGCCCTTGTTGGCCTGTTGGAAACCATGGTCGATCCGGTGGCCGCCGCTCTGCGTAACGCGCCGGACGATGATGAGCCTGAGACCGAAGAGGAGAAGATGGCTGTTGCCGAAGCCCGCGAGTGGCTCGCCAAGCGCGGCGGCAGGGGAATTCCGCACGAAGAGGCCATGCGCCGTCTCGGATTCGCCTAGCCTCTCCGGTGAAAAGGATCGAGTGGACCGATGCGGCGCTCAAAGACGCGGCGGCGCCTGATATGCAGAGATAAGCAGATCGCCCGACGCGTCCAGCAGGCTGTAGAACGTTTCGCCGAAACGGGCGCCGGCGACGTGAAAAAACTGCGAGGAATCAGCCCGCCGGAGTACCGCCGGAGAGTGAGCGATTACCGCATCCGGTTCGACATGGAAGGGGAGGCGATCCGGGTTTTGAGCGTGCGCAATCGTCGTGAAGCTTATCGCTGAGGAACATTGTCCCGCGAGATAGACTGTCCCTAGCGGCATGGTCTTTACGAAACGTCTTCGGGAAGGTGTGCGCCGCGGGTTCATCACTTCGAGTGTCCGGATCTGGAAACGTCCGCACGTGAAGGTCGGGGGGCGGTACCGGATGGATGAAGGTGAAATCCTGATCGATTCCATCGAACCTATCTCGCTGCACGACATTACTCATGATTTGGCGACTGAATCGGGCTTCCAAAGCAGGGCGGACCTGCTAAAGGTAGCAAGGCACGGTTCTGGCGATAACGTCTATCTGATACGCTTTCACTACATTCTTCCCACGGGAAAGCCTCCGCACAAGAGATCGAAGCCATATATGCCATAATTGCCTCGCAGCAGCAGGAAAATGGCCGCGAAATCCGTTTTTATCGCGCATGCTTCGGAGGACGATGCCCTGGTCCGGGACCTGCGCCAGGCGCTGGAGCTGCTGCGCATCGAAACCTGGGTCGATTCCGAACGAGTTGTCGCCGATAAATCGCTCGAGGCGACGATCCGGGAGGGGATCGAAAAATCCGATCATCTCCTGGTGGTCGTTAGCGCTCACGTTTTCAATTCGGAATGGGTGCCGCGCGAGATCGAGATCGCGCGCGGCTTAAACAAATCGATAGTCCCTTTGATGCGCTCGGGCGTCAAAATCCCCGCCTTGCGGCTTCTGTTCGGATACGAGCCGATCGCAATACCCATTGGCGATGGTCCCGCTGCGGTTCAAAACGCGCTTCCGAAGATTCTGGAAGCGATCGGCCTGGCCGTTCCCACGGGGATCGTCGAGAGCGTGCAAGCGCAGATGGCACCTGTCGCCGATCTGCTCCTCGAACTCACCGATCCGAAAATGGAGGAGGCCGACGGCAAACGCCGCGCTACAGCGACCGCCAAGCTCACCTACACTCCCGCCGACGGCAGCCGGAGCATCGAAAGCTCGCGCTACACTCTCACCGCTCCCCTTGGGCCCATCGAAGCGGAAGAGATCGCTTGGTATCTGGAGCGCTACATCAACTGGCCCTCCGGTCTTTTCGAGGAGCGCGCCCAGCGCACGGTCGAAGCCCTTCCCGAATGGGGCCGGCTTCTTTATGACTGCGTCAATGACGAAGAGGCCCACAATGCGCTCGAAGCCTGGAAATCCGGTGGTTCAGCCGAGCATCGGTTCACCGTCAAGGTGGATAGAAAACTGATCAAGGGCCATCCCGAGCGGGAAGATTCCGCCGAGGCTGCGACCCTCCTGCTTTCGCTTCCCTGGGAACTCATTCACGACGAAAACGGCTATCTCTTCGAAAAGCTCGGCGTCCGCGTGCGCCGCAGCCTTCCCAATCGCGATCGCCAGCCCGCGCTTCCGGAAGAAGAACCGCCGCTTCGCGTCCTGCTCGTCAGCCCGCGGCCGGAGGACGAATCGGCCGCTTACATCGATCACCGCGTCAGCGCCCGGCCACTGGTGGAAACTCTGTCGCGCTTGGGAAATCTCGCGGAATTCAAACTCCTCGAGCCTCCCACGTTTTCCGCTCTTAAAGCGGAGCTAAAGCGTGCCTCGGACGCCGAAACGCCATATCACGTGGTTCACTTCGATGGCCACGGCGTCTACAGTCGCGAGCACGGACTAGGCATGCTGTGCTTCGAGCATCCCGAAGACGTTCACAAGCTCGCGGGTCGCCGCAGCCAGCTCATCGATGCTCAGGAGATCGCGGAAACGGTCCTCAAATACCGCATCCCTCTCTTCTTTCTCGAAGCCTGCCAGAGCGCCGCGGCCGATGCCGATCCCTCCGCTTCCGTCGCCGGAAGGCTGCTTGAAAGCGGCGTCGCCTCCGTTGCGGCGATGAGCCATTCCGTTCTCGTCGAAACGGCGCGGCTGTTCATCGCCGAATTTTATAAGGAGCTGCTGACGGGAAAACGCGTCGGTCAAGCGATGCTCGCCGGCCAGCGCGCTCTCAAATCAGACGACCGGCGCGGAAAGACCTTCTCGGGCGAGCTGCACCTTCAGGACTGGTTTGTCCCCGTCCTCTTTCAGGAAGAGCAAGATCCGGAGATCGTCCGCGAAGTTCCCACGCAGCAGGTGGAAGCCGCCATCCGGAAAGGGCAACAGCTTGCGCTCGGCGAACTGCCGAGAGAGCCCAAGCACCAATTCCTGGGCCGCAGCCGCGATCTGCTCGCGGCGGAGCGGATTTTGTCGCGCGAGCGTTATCTCGTCGTCCGCGGCTCCGGCGGCGAAGGAAAGACCACTTTCGCCGCCGAGCTTGCGCGCTGGATGGTCGCCACGCGCCGCTTCGCCCGGGCGGCTTTCGCCTCCGTCGAGCAGGTGACCGAAGCGCGGCAGGTCTTGTTCTCGCTCGGCGATCAGTTTGTTCCGAATTTCGCGGGAAACGTCGGGACCGACGACGAACACGGCCGCCTGCTTCTGGAACGCGCCCTCGCCGAACATTCCACCCTCCTGGTCATCGACAACATGGAGTCGATTCTGGATCATGAGGCTCTCGCTCCCATCCTCGATCTCTGCGCCCGACTCAACCGATCCGGCCAAACGCGCCTCATCTTCACCACTCGCGAAGCTCTGCCAAGCCCATTCGCGGAGAACGCATTGGGGATCGGCCGCTTGGACCGTGACAGCGCCATTCGCCTGGTGGGCAATGTCCTTGGGAAACCACCGGAAGAACGCGTGAGCGAAGAGGATTTGGAGCGGCTTGTTGAGGCGGTCGGCGGTCATGCCCGGAGCTTGGTTTTGATCGCTCGCGAGGTCGGGCTGGTCGGGGTACGGCGTGCGGCCCAGGACTTCCGGCCGATCATGCAGGAGATGGAGGCGAAGCATCCGGGCGAAAGGGAGAATTCGCTGATCGCGAGCGCCGAGCTTTCGCTCCGCCGCTTGCCCGACGAAATCCGGCAAATGATTCGCCCTCTGAGCGTGTTTCAGGGAGGCGGGGGCTTGGGCGCTATCGCGTTGACGCTGCAACTCGAACAGGACCGGCTCATCGCGGTTGTCCGCGCCCTCATCGGCGTTGGTTTGGCCGAATACGTCGAGCCCCAATATCTCCGCTTCGATCCGGCCCTGCTCGGAGTTTCGCTCACGCCGGAAGAGCGCGAAGCCGCGACCAACGCTTGGGCGGAGGCCATGGCAGCCGAGATCGGGTTTCTGTACGAGCAGAGGGCTACGGACCCGAACCTGGCGAACAATCTTATCCCGATGGATCTACCCAATCTTCTCGCGGCTCTGAAGCATCTCGCCGCAAGCGAATCGCCAGAACGCGTGGTTGGTCTCGCGACCGGCTTGGAGGCGCTCGTTGCGCCCCTGAACCGGCCCCGAGCGCTCGCCCGAGCCGTCGAAATCCGAGCCGCGGCAGCCCAGAAACTTCCCGAATGGAGCCACGCTCGATTCGCGGCTGAGGCGGCCGCGGTCGACCGGCTGATCGAGGAAGGCCGCCTTGCCGAAGCGATTCGGGCGGCGCAGGCATTGCATTCGAAATGTGAGGCTGCGGGCGAGGCGGCATACGACGGCGCAATGGCCCAGTTCACGCTCGGCCGCGCGCTCTGGATGAGCGGGAACGCCGAGGTCGCGTTGCCGCATTTGGAGCAGGCGCGCCAGCGGTTCGAGCGTCTGGGCGCGGCTCGGATGGCTGGCAGCGCCCTCAGCGAGGCGGCGACCTGCCTGAGGCACCTCGGCCGCTACGACGAAGCGGCCGAATCCTACGAGCAGGCGATCCGCATTGACGAGAAGCTGCAGGACCCCCGCGGGGCCGCAGTCGACGGGGGCCAGCTCGCCACGGTCCGCCTTTTGCAGGAGAACTATCCGGAGGCCCTCCGGCTCTACGCCGAAGTCCGCGAGGCATTCGAACGCCTCAACGAACCGGCCTCGGTCGCGATCGGCTGGCACCAGATTGGCAGGGTCTATCAAGACGCTGGCCAATATGAAGCCGCCGAGCGAGCTTACCAAAAATCGCTGGGGATCAAGGTCCAGATCGGTAACCGCTCGGGCCAGGCGCCGACGTTCAACCAACTAGGCAACCTGTACTCCGTAATGGGCCGCTCCGAGGACGCCGTCCGCCTATATCGCCAAGCTGCAGACATCGCGGTCCAGCTCGGCGACCTACGGTCCGAGGGAATCCGACGGAACAACCTCGCCAGCGAGCTAATCAAGCTCGGCCGCTACGATGAGGCCCGCCGCGAAATCGAACGCGCCATCGAATGCAAGAGGCCGTTCGGCCACGTCGCCGAGCAGTGGAAGATCTTTGAGATCCTCTCCGACCTCGAGCGCGCCGTCGGCAACGAATTAGCCGCTCTCGAAGCCCGCAGCAAAGCCATCGCCGCCTATCTCGCCTATCGCCGCGACGGCGGCGCGCCTCAGGCTTACTTCGAAGGCCTCCTCGGGCCCGGCGAGTCAGCCGTCGCGCCATAATCTATTCATGAGGCGATGGCTTCCGCTGTTCGCGTTGACGACGATGCTGGCCGGCGCCGATCCGGATTATCAAAGCGCCCACGCCAAGCTCCACCGCATTGGCGATCGCAAGCTCAAGCACAGCGAAACCGTCGTCTTCACACCCCGGGAGATCAACGCCTGGGCGCGCGTTGCGGTCCCCGAATACGTCCCTCACGGCATTCGCGAACCGCACGTCGAGTTGGGCAACGGAACCGCCAACGGTTCCGCGCTGGTGGATTTGACGAAGATTCGCGCCGGTGGGGTGAATCCCCTGATCGCCAATCTCATCCAGGGAGAGCGACCGCTGAAAATCGCCGTCCGTCTCGAATCCGGTGGCGGACGCTGCACTGTCCACCTCACGCGAGTGGAGTTGGGCGAGATCGTCGCCGACGGCGTGATTCTCAATTTGCTGGTAAAAGTCTTTTTTCTCCCTCTGTTTCCCGATGCGAGGATCGACGAGCCGTTCGATTTGGATTATGATATAGACCGGATCGAAATTCGCCCGGATGGCGTCCGGGTGACAGCGAAGCGGTAAGTAGTATATGATGATATTGTCGATAGGGAATTAGGTATATGGCTACAGCCGAGCTCCTGACGGAAGAACAGTTAGCCGAATACGAATACGACAGAACGGTTCGGGAAGATATCGAGCTGTTCCGGTCCCAGTCCAACGCCTTTCTCACAGGCCAAATTACCGAAGATCAATTCCGCGCCTTTCGGCTGCGGCGAGGGATCTACGGACAGCGCCAGGTGGGCGTCCAGATGGTGCGCACCAAGGTGCCGGGAGGGCGGCTGACGGCGCAGCAGATGCGCCATTTGGCTCGCGTCGCCGACGAGTTTGGCGGGGGGAAAGGCCACCTCACCACGCGCCAAAACGTGCAGTTTCATTTTGTGCCGCTCCAGCAGGTGCCGCCGCTACTGCACTTGCTGGCCGACGTGCGCCTGACCACTCGCGAAGCCTGCTACAACACGGTGCGCAACGTCACCGCATGCCCGCTTGCCGGGCTGCACGCGGACGAGCCCTTCGACGTACAACCTTACGCTCGGCGGCTGGCCTTCTCATTCCTTCATAAAGAGCTGACGGATAGTCTTCCGCGAAAATTCAAGGTTGCTTTCTCCGGCTGCCCGGAAGATTGTATGGCCACTGCGATTAACGATGTCGGCCTGCGCGCCAAAATCGTGGACGGTGTGAAGGGATTCGGCATGACCGTGGGGGGCGGATTGGGCGCGCTTCCGGTGGAAGCCAAGCTCCTCCACGAGTTCATTCCCGCGGATGACATCGTGCGCCGCGTGGAAGCCGTGATTCGGGTCTTCAATGTTCACGGCAATCGCAAGAACAAAATGATGGCCCGGCTTAAGTTCGTCCTGCGCGGGCGCGGTTTCGAATGGCTTCGCGACGCCATCGCGGAGCAGTACCAGGAGATCCTGGCTAACGGCGGCATCCGGATGCCGGACGAGGTTCCAGAGAATTTCGGCGGATTCCAATCGCAGCCTCCGCCGCGCGGCACAGGCCAATTCCTACCCATGTTCGAGCCATCGGCCGAGTTTCAGGAATGGCAAAAGACGAATGTGCAAGGGCAGAAACAGGCCGGTTATTGCGTGGTGACGGTGCGCGTGAATCAAGGCAATTTGACCGGCGATCAGATGCGCGGGTTGGCGAGCCTATCTGAGGAAGCAGGCGACGGATTGCTGCGGTTCGCCATGGACCAGAACGTGCTTCTCGGGTGGGTGCCTGTGGGCGCGGTGGCTCGAGTCTACGGCATGCTCGGCGAGTTGGGATTAAACGATGCTCGCGCCGGCGAGATCAGCGACACGCTCACTTGTCCGGGAGCGTATAGCTGCAATCTGGCTCTCACTAAATCGATGAATCTGGGCGCGGCGTTGGCCGATACGGTTCGGGGTTACGACGATCCGCTGCTGCGAAGCCTACGCATCAACATCAGCGGCTGCCCCAACTCCTGCGGCCAGCACTGGATCGGCGATATCGGATTCTACGGCAACGCCCGTAAAATCGAGGGCCGCGAAGTGCCCTACTATTTGATGCTGCTGGGTGGGTCGCAGCACGAATTTGGCTTGGCGATTCAAAGCCTGCCCGCGCGATTGGCGCCAGTCGCCGTCCAGCGCGTGCTGGATCACTATAAGGCCAACCACCACCAGGACGAAACGTTCCGTGCCTATGTCCTGCGCCATCGGGTGGAGTTTTTCAAGCAGCTCACAGCCGATCTGGTGAAGCCGCCTGAAAGCGCCCCGGAGATGTATCGCGACTGGGGCGACGACATGGACTACTCGCTGAAGCTCGGCCGCGGCGAGTGCGCGGCGTAGCTTCTACGCGAATGTTGGCCCAGCGGGGCTCGGAAACAGAGCCGCGACCGCGAGGGAGCGGTTTAAGAAACGGGCCGGGAGGATTCCTGATGAAGTTAACCGTAATCGCTTTTTGGCTGCTTCCAGTCTCGCTAGTCGCTCAGTGGCTCAATCTTCCCACGCCCGGAATACCTCGAGCCGCCGATGGTAAGCCGAACATGACGGCTCCCGCGCCTCGGACACCCGATGGCAAGCCCGATATCTCCGGCCTTTGGCATCCCGAGGCGACCCCCTATCGCTTCGATCTGATCCAGGATATGAAGGACGAGGAAATCTTCCGGCCCGAGGCGCAGGCCATCTTCAAGCAGCGCACGGCGGATTTCAGACGGGAAGATCCCGTAACGCACTGCCTCCCCGGCGGTCCTCTGGAGATTTTTGCCACCGGCGCGGTGCAGTTGTACCGGATCATTCAATCCCCCTCCGTCATTGGCCTGCTTTACGAGAGTGGTTTTTACCGGCAGATCTATACGGATGGCCGCGAACTGCCGAAGGACCCGAACCCCACCTGGATGGGCTACTCGATCGGTCGCTGGGAAGGCGATACGCTTGTGGTCCACACTGCGGGGTTCAACGACCGTGGCTGGCTCGATCGCGTGGGCCATCCGCATTCCGAGGAACTGCGCGTCACCGAAAGATTTCGGCGCGTCGATTTCGGGCACATGCAGTTTCAGATCACCTTCGAGGATCCGAAGATGATGACTCGCCCGCTGACCGTCTCCGTAGGCGTGAACTACGCTCCGGATACCGACATGCTGGAGTTTGTCTGCGCCGAAAACAACCGGGATCTGGGCCATCTTGTGGGCAAAGCGGGCGAAGGGGCGAAAGTCGCGGCGGCTGTTCTCGATAAATATGTGGGCAAGTACGCATTCAGCCAAGGACCTCCAGGCACCGAATCGTTCTTCCCCCGGAATCCCACCGTCACCTTGACGAAAGGCCAACTGTATTTAAACGATCTTCCCCTGATTCCGCAATCGGAGACGCGGTTCGATTCGACGGCGGCCTCGGTGGAATTCTTCGTCGACGCTCATGGAGCCGTGACGCATTTCCTGTTGAACGCGGCGGAAGGCGACGCCAGATACGATCGCAAGCCGTGAGGCGCTCCGTCAGTCCCGCAATATCAACGCGGAGCAGTTGAGTTAACTTAACTGAAGTTAGCATCAACCGACGCAGGACCCGACTCCACACAATCAACAACTTGCCCGTAGGGGTGTTCTGGAGACCCTTTCATCTGGTTTCATCTGCCTCCATCTGCCTTCTTCTACATTTCGTGCAGTTGGGTTGGGCAAGATGGTGGCACAGGCTTTTAGCCTGTGAAACCTGGGCTGAAGCCCAGGTTCCAAGCTGAAGGTTGCTCCGTCGGGAGCGGTCACCGCCGAACTTCCGGTAGCATGGAAGTCTTCCCATGAAACTGCAGAGCCACATCATCACTCAAGGCCGCGACCGCGCTCCCGCGCGAGCCATGCTCAAAGCCATCGGATTTACCGACGACGATTTGAAGAAGCCGATTATCGGCGTCGCCAACACCTGGATCGAAACCATGCCGTGCAACTACAATTTGCGGGAACTGGCCCGGCACGTCAAGGACGGCATCCGCGCCGCGGGCGGCACGCCTATGGAGTTCAACACCATCGCCATCAGCGACGGCGTCACCATGGGCACCGAGGGGATGAAGGCATCGCTGGTCAGCCGTGAAGTAATCGCGGATTCCATCGAGCTGGTGGGGCGGGGCCACATGTTCGACGGCATGGTGGCATTGGTGGCTTGCGACAAGACTATCCCCGGCGCGGCGATGGCGCTGCTACGGCTCAACGTGCCGGCGGTTCTCTTATATGGCGGCTCGATTATGCCCGGTCATTATCAAGGCCGCGATCTGACGATTCAGGAGGTGTTCGAAGCGGTGGGCGCCAACGCCGCCGGCCGCATCAGCGACACCGAGCTCCTGGCCATCGAGAACGCGGCCTGCCCCGGAGCCGGCGCCTGCGGCGGCCAATTCACTGCGAACACGATGGCGACGGCGATGGAGATGATCGGGCTGTCGCCCATGAACACGGCCGCGGTGCCGCAGGTGGACCCGCGCAAGGAGAAGGTCGCCTTCCGCTGCGGCCAAATCGTGATGGACGCAGTGAACGCCAATCGCCGGCCTCGCGACATCGTGACCCGCCAGGCGTGTGAAAACGCGATCGCCGCCGTAGCCGCCACCGGCGGGTCGACCAATTCCGTGTTGCACCTGCTGGCCATCGCGCATGAGGCGGGCGTCGATCTCGCCATCGACGATTTTCAAACGATCAGCGCTCGCACCCCGCTGCTGGTAAGTCTGCGGCCGGCGGGGCGCTTCGTCGCCGTAGACGTGGATAAAGCCGGAGGATGGGGGGTGGTGGCGAAGCGATTAACCGAAGGCGGCTATGCGCACGCCGGTGCGCTCACTGTCACGGGCCGCAGTTTCGGTGACGAAGCCGCGGACGTGCGCGAAACGCCGGGACAGGAAGTGGTGAATCCTGTGGCCAGCCCCATCAAATCGTCGGGTGGATTGGTGATTTTGAAAGGGAATCTCGCGCCGGAGGGGTCAGTGATCAAAGTGACGGGGCTAGAGCGCAAATCGCAGCGCGGCCCGGCGCGCGTTTTCGATACCGAGGAGGCCGCGATGCAAGCGGTCACGAGCGGTGCGATCCGCGCGGGCGATGTAGTGGTCATTCGCTATGAAGGGCCGCGCGGAGGGCCGGGAATGCGCGAGATGCTGGGCGTTACGGGCGCCATCGCGGGATCGGGATTATCGGATAGCGTCGCGCTGATCACCGATGGTCGCTTCAGCGGAGCCACTCGCGGATTCATGGTGGGCCATGTCGCTCCCGAAGCCGCGGCCGGCGGCCCCATCGCCGCGGTGCGCGAAGGCGATTCGATTCTGCTCGACATCGAAAACCGCCGCATCGATCTGGAGATCCCCGCCGCGGAACTGGAGTCGCGGCTGAAGGCCTGGAAACCGCCCGCGCCGAAATACACCTCGGGCGTTTTCGAAAAGTACGTGCGGCTGGTCGGCTCGGCCGCTCAGGGTGCGGTGACAGGATAGCCCGCCCCACCGGTCAACTAGTTCCCGTTTGGCTCCTCCGCATGATCGATGATCAGCGACTCCGCAGTTCCAGGGTGCAATTCGAGATCTAGCCCGAGAGCATTCTGCTAAGGCCCGATCGTCCTTCTTGACTGCCATTGTACTTGGGTGAGGCATTTTGTTACGGCCTCCCCGCCCTTTGCATCTTCCTGGCATGGAATCCGCCAACAACGATCTCACCCGGCGGGAGTTTGTAGGCGCGGCCGCCCTATCAAGCGGTCTGGCGACCTCGGTTCCCCTGGCGGAAGCGCAAACTCCCACGGAAGAAGCCGGCGCTGTCGGTTGCGCGATCACGATTAATGGTCAACCGTATCAACTGTCGCTCGATCCTCGCGTCACCCTGCTCGACCTCCTTCGCGAGCGTCTCCACCTCATCGGAACCAAGAAAGGCTGCGATCACGGCCAGTGCGGCGCCTGCACGGTGCTGGCCGGCGGCGTGCGCATCAATTCCTGCCTGAGCCTGGCCCTAACCCACGATGGCGAAAGTATCACGACCATCGAAGGCTTGGAGCAAAATGGCGAGCTTCACCCTCTGCAAGCCGCCTTCATCGAATACGACGGATTTCAGTGTGGGTATTGTACGCCCGGCCAGATCTGCTCGGCCGCCGGTCTTCTCAATGAAGTCCGGGGCCAATCCACACCGCTCAGCGACTCCGAAATCCGCGAGCGTATGTCCGGCAATATCTGCCGCTGCGGCGCATATCCGAATATCGTGGCGGCCGTTCGCGCAGTTCAGAAGAGGGTAGCGGGATGAGACCCTTCACTTATACCCGTCCCTCCACCATCGACGGGGCCATAGCCGCGCTATCGCAGAGCGGCGCAAAATTTCTGGGCGGCGGCACCAATCTCATCGATCTCATGAAGATGGGCGTCGAGCAACCGGCGTCTTTGATCGATATCACGCGGCTGCCGCTTTCCCGCATCGAGGAATCCCAAGGCGGACTCCGTATCGGCGCGACCGCCCGCAACAGCGTGGTCGCCGAGCACCCATTGGTCCGCGAAAAATATCCCCTGCTCTCGGAAGCCCTTCTAGCGGGCGCATCGCCGCAGTTGCGCAACATGGCTACCATCGGAGGCAACCTGATGCAGCGCACGCGCTGCTATTACTTCTACGATCCCACGTACCCGCAATGCAATAAGCGCGTTCCGGGATCCGGCTGCGCGGCGGTCGCCGGCTATAACCGCATCCACGCGATCCTCGGTGCGTTCGCGCCCGTGAGGGAAGACCTCCAATGCATCGCCACCAATCCCGGCGACATGGGGGTAGCCTTGATGGCGCTCGAAGCGATGGTCGCGGTGCGCGGCCCGCTCGGGGACAGGTCGATTCCAATCGCGGACTTTTATCGTCTGCCCGGAAATGCTCCGAATCTCGATACCAACCTGCGGCCCGGAGAATTGATCGTGGCTGTCGATCTTCCACCGCTCGATTGGGCTACGGGAGCTCATTATTTAAAAATCCGCGACCGGAATTCATATGCGTTCGCGTTAGTTTCGGTAGCGGTCGTCATTGGCCTCGATGGAAACGGCGCGATTCGCCAAGCCCGCATCGCATTGGGCGGTGTGGCCCACATGCCTTGGCGTGTTCCCGAAGCCGAGCGGGCGCTCATCGGACAAACGCCGGGCGAAGCTCCGTTCCGCGCCGCGGCCGACACGCTGCTCCGCGGCGCGACCACATATCCGCACAACGCGTTCAAAGTCGAGCTTGCGCGCCGTGCGGTCGCGCGGGCCTTAACTACCGCCGCGAGCGCGTAAGGAGGGATCATGCCGAGCGCAATTGGTGAACCGCTTGATCGAGTGGATGGGCGCCTGAAAGTTACCGGCCGCGCCACTTACACTGCGGAGAATAATCTCCCCAATCTCACATATGGCGTTCTCGTGACCAGCACCATCGCGAAAGGACGCATCGCCGTAATCGACACGGCCCCCGCCCGGCGCTCGCCCGGCATTCTGGCGGTGCTCACGCACGAAAGCCATCTGAAACTCGCCATGAGCCAGGACGACATCTCGCTGGATGAACCCGCGGATCGCAAGCTTCAGCTCTTGCAGAACGATCGCGTGCTGTATGCCAATCAGCCGGTCGGGGTAGTGGTAGGGCAAACGCTGGAAGAGGCGCAGGAGGGCGCGCGGCTGGTGAAGATCCAATATTCCTTTCGAACGCCGTCGGTAAGCCTCGAAAACGGATTGGCAAGCGCCTACATCCCGGAGCGGGTGAGCGGCGGGGGAGAGCCCGGCAAAAGCTCGCGCGGAGATTTCGATGCCGGGTTGTCTCAAGCAGCCGTACGCATCGAACAGGTCTATACATCGCCATTCCAAACACACAATCCGATGGAGCCTCATGCTACCGTCGCCGTGTGGGATGCCCCGGACCGCCTCACGATTTACGACGCCTCCCAGGGCATCTTCGGCGCTCGCAAACGCGTCGCGGATCTGCTGGGATTGCCGGTCGAAAACGTCCGCGTACTTGCGCCCTATGTGGGCGGCGGATTTGGAAGCAAGGGACCAACGTGGTCTCACGTGCTGTTGTGCGCGATGGCGGCGCGAGAGGTGAACCGGCCCGTGAAGCTGGTGCTGGCGCGGCCACAGATGTTTGGGCCCATTGGCTGCCGCACCGAAACTCGCCAGGCCATCTCGCTCGGCGCGAAAGCCGACGGGTCGCTCGTAGCGTTGAAAAACGACGTCGTCACTCACACCTCCTCGTTCGACGAATTCGCTGAGCCGGCCAGCATTCCCTCGCGCAAGCTCTATTCGGTTTCCAACAATTCCACGTTGCAGCGTTTGGTTCGTTCGGATATCGGAACTCCGTCGTACATGCGCGCTCCCGGCGAAGCGCCGGGCACGTTTGCGCTCGAAGTGGCGATGGACGAACTGGCCTACGCGCTCAAAATGGATCCGGTCGCTCTGCGGCTCAAAAATTACGCCGAGCGAGACGAAGATAGCCGCCTTCCCTGGTCCGGCAAATCGTTGCGCGAATGTTACCGCATGGGCGTCGAACGCTTCGGCTGGACGCGCCGCTCGCCCGAGCCGCGATCCATGCGCGACGGCCATACGCTGATTGGCTGGGGCTTGGGGACGGCCATGTTTCCTGCGATAAGAATGCCGGCCTCGGCGCGGGCGCGCCTCAATCGCGACGGCACCATACTGGTGGAAGCCGGGACCCAGGAAATAGGCGGCGGCACTTACACGACGATGACGCAAATTGCCGCCGACGGAATCGGCGTGGAACCGTCGCGCGTCGTATTCCGCTTGGGCGATACGCGCTTTCCGCCAACTCCCGTTTCGGGCGGCTCGATGACCACGGCCAGCACGGGTTCGGCCGTTTATCTCGCCGGCCGCGCGCTGCGGCAGAAGATTCTGCAACTCGCGACGCAAGACCGCAACTCGCCGCTGTACGGCGCCAGAATGGACCGCGTCAATCTCGAAAACGGCCGCTTATCCCGTCAGGACCGGCCCGGCGAAATGGAAACCATCCAAACCTTCGCGGGCAGGCTCAACGGTCCCTATCTCGAAGCCGCCAGCGACGCCTCACCGGGCCAGCCCCAGCGCAGCGGATCCAATGGAGAGAAGGAGTTTTCGCCCTATTCCTTCGGCGCACAATTCGCCGAGGTTCGCGTCGATGCCGACCTGGGAACGATCCAGGTTTCAAGAATGGTCGGCGCGTTCGGCGCCGGACGCATCATAAACGCGAAAACCGCGCGGAGCAACTTGATGGGTGGAATGGTATGGGGCGCCAGCTTCGCGCTCTACGAACACACCGTCTATGACGAGAGGTGGGCGCGCATTGTAAACAACAATCTCGCCGAATACCACGTGCCGGTCAATGCCGATATCGGCGAAATCGACGTGCTCTGGGTGGATGAATCCGATGACCGTGTCGATCCCATCGGCGCTAAGGGCATCGGCGAAATCGGCATCACCGGCTCAGTCGCCGCGGTGGCCAATGCCGTATTCCACGCCACCGGCAAACGCATTCGTGACCTGCCTATCACGCTCGACAAGCTGCTGTAACCGAAGTTCGCCATCCGAACCACTTGCTGACGCGCGCGGCTCAGTAAAGGCGGTCGAAGACGCCCTGGAGGGTCTTCGACCGAGCCACAACTCTCGAAACGCCCAGTGCCTTCAGCCCCGCCCGTGAGGGCGGGGTCGGGCGGTGGCACTCCGCAGCGCTGATCCCCGCCCTGACGGGCGGGGCTGACTCGCGGGATCTTCTCGATTATTGCTTTGGGGGGGCGGCGGGCGGCGGAGCTGGAGTGGCTGCGGCCGGCGGCGTCGTCGCGGGTTTGGCCCCCGCGGGAGGAGTCCCAGACTTGGCGGGCGCCGTCTTGGATACCGATTGACTCTTGTCGTACATATCCACTACCGCGGTGGTGATGTCGCTGGAATCGGCCACGTACACGATGGGCGTGTTCTGATCGGCGACATTGAACACTACCGCGCATCCGTGATCCTTGGCGTAGAGATCGATCACCTGCTTCATCCGGGGTGTGAGTCCATCCAGCATCTTGCGCTGCGCGTTGTCGGCTTCCGCGTTGTAGTCTTCCACATCGCGCTGGAATTTCTTATTGGCGGAGTCGATCTTGCGCGTCTGTTCGTCCTTGGCTGTCTGCGACATGGTGTTGGAGCCCTTTTGGAGCACTTGCTGCATCTCCTGCAGATCGCCCTGCTGTTTTTGCAGCGAGGTCTTTTTGGGACTGAGCGTTTTTTCCAGTTCCGCGACGGCGGATTGGCCGTCCTTGGTGTTCACCAGCGCCGCTTCGGCCTGAATCACGCAAAATCTCGTGGGCGCCGCCGCAGCCTGCGCGTGCGCAACTCCCGGCCGCCACACGGGCAGTGCGACGGTTGCCGCAACCGCCACCGTCAACCCACACAGAGCAAATTCGCTAATTTTCATATGTCTACCATCATCCTAACATTCCGGTTACTGTCTCCCGGGTTTTGAGAAATGGCCGGCCGTGACCCGCTCCCTCCGGTCGCGGCTCAGTCTCCTGACTCCTGACTCCTGTCTCCTGGTTTCTCTTAGAACGTCCTTCCGATCGTAAACCGGAACAAGGTGCGACGTTCAAAAAACGGCTCCGCCAGCCCGATCGTGGATATCGCGGCGTTGTACGTGGCCGCATTGGGGAAGTAACTGCGATCCGCCGCGATGGGAGGCGTCAGGTACTCGCGCACGGTCGTTGGATTGTAAGCAAAGTAAACGCGGAACGGGGCGTTCACCACGGGCATCAAAACCTGAAACTCCAGTCCGGTGGAGGTGCGCAGCTTTTGTGTACCCGCCGCCACTACCGCCTTGTCCTGAAAGCCCGATTCCGGAAATTCCTGGGTCAACTGCTGGATGCGCGAGGCGTTCAATTGCAGTTGATTGGTGTCCACGATCCGGTTCTCGCCGGCGTCGAAGAACAAGGCCGCCGTCACCGGACCGAAGACGGGAATACGGTATTCGAAGTTGGCGACGCTGGCCAGATCTCCCCCAGGGAAAACTAACTGATAGGTAGGAACGGCTTGCGTCACGTTCACGTAGCTCACCGCGCCGGTCGAGGGGTTGACGTATTTCTGCTGGCGCGGAGAACCGTCGTTGTTGTACACGGTAACCGAGCCCGACGACGGCACATAGGCGACCGGACTGATTCCCCAAATTTCAAACCCGCGGACATCGTTTTCGCCGCCAATATAGAAGCGATTGAACGGCGCCGCAACTTTCCCGTCGTATCCCGTAAGATACTTCGCCATGAAGTGCATGCCGATCACGTGTTTTGCACTGAGAGGACTTTTGCGGAAATAGCGAGCGTCGAACACCGGCTCGATCTGATTCACGGTCCCGCCCAATACACTTCCGGAGAACTGAGTGGAAAAGGAAAAGCTTTTCCCCCCCGTCGGGTTGATGGGATGATTTACGGTATTGTACGTGATACTGGGGGTGATGGTAGAGGAAATAATGCCGTTCAGCGAATTCGGACCGTTGAAATTCTGGAAGTTCAAGTAATCGAAATAAATGTCCGCGGCTTGCGTTAGCGTTCTGATGTTTTGGGTCGTGAAGCCGTAGCTCAGCCCGACACGCGCGAACAGACGGCGAAGCGGGTAGCTGGTGTATAGCGTGAATCCCTTGGAATCGGAAACATAGTTCAGCAGATTATTCGTGCCCAGGCCGTTATACAGGGGAATCAGGTTGGTTCCGGACAGAATGGACGCCTCCCGAGCCTGATCGTAATTAAATCGGGTGATGAAGACGGTGAAGCCAGCCGACATCGGGCGGTTGAGGAAGTACGGCTCGGTGAAGCCGAACGTCGCGTTGTCCATTCGCGTCCCTAGCTGGGAGCTGATGCTGAGCGTCTCTCCCAAACCCAGGAAGTTGTTGGTGGAATAAGAAAGACCGATGAAGCTGCCGGAGATCCCCGAGACGCCGCCCTGCAATTGAATCGAGTTTTTCGCCCGCTCCTTCACTTTGAGAGTTACGTCCACGGTGTCTGTTTTGGTGTCGGTCTTGATGTCGTCTGACTCGCCTTGCTTGAGCGGTTCGAAATATCCGAGCTGATTCAGACGGAGGATGCTCAGCTCCCACAATCGGGTGTTGAAAATATCGCCCTCGTCGATGAGCAGCTCCCGGCGGATGACCTTATCGCGCGTGGTGGTATTGCCGGTAAAGTCGATGCGCCGCACAAAGAACTGCTTGCCTTCGTCGAACATGAGAGTCAAATCGACCTTGTCGGTTCCGGGAACCGGCTCGATGTCGGGATCGGCCAGGAAGTTGATATAGCCGAAGTTTCCGTACAGTTTGCGCACATCCTCCAAGCCCTTGCGCAGTTTCGCCGTGGAAAAGACTTCGCCCGGCTTGCCAAAGGTGGTGGCGAACAGCGTTTCGGGCGTGCGGAATGCTTTCACTCCCACATAATTCACGGTATTGAGTTTATACAGCCGTCCTTCCTCCAGCGCGATCTTAATATCCACACCCTTGCCTGGCTTGCCCCCGGAGAATATCGGCCAACGGATGTTGCCGGCTATGTCCACGATGTTGGTCGTCGTGCCGGTCACGTGAGCCTGAAAGTAGCCGTGGTCGCGGTAAAAAAGTTCCAACCGCGACTCGTCGTTTTCGAGCGCGTTGGAATCGTACGTCTTCGCGAACAAGTCTTCCGCAATGTAGGAGTGAGGAATACCGTACGGATGCAGCTCCTTCATCGAGTTCAACAGGTCCCGGTGGCCGAACTCTTTGTTGCCTTCGAAATCGATGTCGTGCACTTTCACCTTGGGACCTTCGCTGACTTTGAACGTGATCTCCAGCGACGAGGGCGGCACCTGGCGAATCTCGGGCTCGACAGTGGCGAATTGCCGGCCGCGCTCCGCGAGAAATTCCTGCAGAACATTCCTGGCGTATTGCACCTTACTGGGGTCGTACTGCGATTCCACGCTCAGTCCGACTTTCTTTTCCTTGAAGCGATCGAGCACTTCGGATTCCTGAATGGATTTGAGGCCGTCGTATTTGATCGCGCGGACGATACGCCGCTCCACTACGACGAAGCGGACGATCCACCCCTTCTGGCCCGCTTCCCTCTCCATCGTGATGTCCTGGAAGCGATTAGTGTTCCACAGCACCATGAAGTCGCGGTGCAGCGCCTCTTCATCGTAAGGGTCGCCGGGCTTCGTGAAAATCATGGCGCGCAGCGTATCTTGGGGAACGCGGCGCGAACCCCGGAAATCAATGGCTTCGACGATATTCTCGGGCGGACGCTCCGGCGAGAGGGTTTCGACCTGCGGGTTCGGGGGCGGCGGCGGCTTGACCTCTTCCGGCGCCTGCGGCACGGCCTCAAAGGGATTTTGCTTCGGAGGTTGGGGGGCCGGCTGTTGCGGAGCCGCCTGTTGAGGAACTGGCTGTTGGGGGGGCGGCTGTTGCGGCGGCGCCTGGGGCGCGGGCGTCGGATTCTGCTGACCCGCCGCCAGTCCCGCCAACCACAGAAAACAAAATACTTGGGCGCGCAGGCTTCCAGGCCTGGAGCTCATTCTAAACCGATTTCCTTTCCACTCTGCGCTTAACGTCTGACGCCCGCACGTCATCTCCGGTTTCAACCGTTCGAGCACGAACGGAGGGTGGCGCGCAAGAAACTATTTTATCGCATGCCGCGGACTCGTCGCCGTCGCCCAGATCTGGAGCTGTGGCGCCCGAGGCGCCGGAGCAACAAGCCAAGACGCGAAAGCTTTTGCCCGTGATCCGTCCGTGGTGAGGCCGCTCCATTGAAGACGCTTCTGGTGGAGCAAGCTTCAGCTTGCAACCTGGGCTTCAGCCCAGGCGTCTTCATCTCTTTTGGTTGCCCGGGCTATGGGGACACTCCCTGACGGTCGCACCTCCGAATCGCATGTTTGCGGACGAGCACTCACACCGAGCCACCGAGGACGGCGCGGAAGGCGGGCTAAAGATACCGTACACTGAAATGAATTCCGGGAGGACTGTCCTGATGCCGATCAAATGGCCTGCCGCGTGTGTCTTCTTAGCTCTCGCGATGGGCTCCGCCGCGCCGGCCGCCGACTTAGCGTCCGATTCAAGCGCCGAAGGTTTCTTGCCGCCTCAGAACGCCGGCGGCGCGAACAGCGAGCACAAAATCGCTCTCGGGTTGAGAGTCTCGGGAGTATTGGGCGTAGGCCTTGATGGCGCGGTCGAGGTTACGCGAAAATCCAATATCCGCCTCGGATTCAACTTTTTCAACTACAGCTTTACCGAGTCGAAAGATGGCATCGGCTACGACTCCCAATTGCACCTTCGATCGGGGGACCTACTCTATGATTGGTTTCCTTTGGGAGGCGGATTCCACTTGAGCGGTGGGCTGTTGTACAACCGCAACGTCATCAAAGCGAACCCTTCGGTTCCCGCAGGCGAAAGCTTTACTCTTGGGGGCGTACCCTATGTAAGCCAGCCGTCGAATCCGATTTACGGGAGCGGAGAAGTGTATATGGGAAACAAAGCCGCGCCGATGGGCCTTGTGGGCTGGGGTAATCTCATTCCGCGGAGTGGCCGGCATTTGAGCGTGAATTTCGAAATCGGGGCCGCATACGTAGGAGCGCCGCGGTCCTCGCTTGTCCTTAGCGGAGGCGCCTGCGTCCCCTCCACCCCCCTCTGCGTCGACACCGCCTACGATCCCACGATCCTGACGAACATCGCAGCCGAGGAGAAAAAGATTGACCACGGCGTGTCTTTTCTTAAGGTTCTTCCCGTGATTTCGGCGGAGATCGGTTACCGCTTCTAACCGCTTGCTCGCGCGCGCCGCGTGGCATGAAGACGGGCGAAGGGCGGGCTTCAGCCCGCGCGAGGCTTTAGCCGCGAACTAAATGCGCCGAGCGGATCGCGGGCAACCTGAACGACAGCGCCACCCCTTGCAAGATCGAATATCGAAACGGGTGAAACCGTCCGATGTATCTATTCGGGCCTGTGGCAAGCGCACGGCGAATGCGTTGTGCGCGTTAACACGAATCGCCGTGAGAGGCATCGCGGCTTCGAGGGAAAACGCTAAGATGACGCGAGGTTTAACGCGGTGAAACGCAAAAATAACGCTAAAATAACGCTAAATAACGCAAAAAATAACGCTAAAATAACGCTAAATAACGCGGGCGCCTGCGTTCGAGAGCTGAATCGGGAGTGGCTTGCGTGTTTAATTTCAGGGACTTACGCCTCGGGATCGGGCCAGAAGCGGGATCTCAAAAAAAATGCTTTCTTAGCTAACAACCGGACGGGGCGGCCAATCCTGGCCGCAGCCGCCTTTTGAGGCGGCTTTTCACAGGCTGAAGCCTCTGCGGGGCGCGGACTAAAGTCCGCGCTCCAAAAGCGTCCTCCACCGGGCGGTCGCGCTACGGACGGATTACGAACAGGAGTTGAAACCTGAGAACCCGAACGGGCGTCAGACAAAACGCGCAGAGTGGAAAGGAAACCGGGTCTGGGGAAGTAAAAGGAGCACGCGAACTCGTCAGTCCGCCGGACTGGCCGTGATTCAACGGCGCTTCATCCCCGTGGGCCTCGTGTAAATTTGCAAGTAACTGGCGCGACCTTCCCTCCGTCCCAAATTTTCAACCTTAGTCGGTGCTTGTCCATGAGAGTGCTAGGATGCGTATTGGTGAAATTTATCCCCTTGGCGGTGTGCCTATGTTCCGCGCCCCTTTTTGCGCAGGACCAGGCAAGCCTTACCGTATTCGTCACGGATCCGAGCAACGCCGCGGTGCTCGGAGCGCGTGTGGTGGCCGTCGATAGCCATCGCGGGACCATCCAGCAGAGCGACACCAACAGCGCCGGAGTCGCCTCTTTCAATTCTCTGGTTCCCAGCGACTATACGCTCGAAATCGACAAAGACGGGTTCAACAAATACCGGGTGGATACCATTCCGCTCACGGTGCGCGCGCGCCAGGAGGTGCATGCGCAGTTGCAACTGGCCGCGGCCGGCGTAACCAAGGTTGACGTGGTGGCGCGGATCGACGCGCTTCCGAGCGATCCAACCCAGGGAACCACCCAGACGCACGACTTCACTGAGGATATTCCGGTGAACGGGCGCAATACGGATTCGCTGATCCTGTTGACTCCGGGTATGAGCTCGGCGCAGGGCGGAACAGACGCCGGCGGATTCAACGCCAACGGGCTGGTGGCCACCATGAATTACTACACGCTCGACGGCGTCAGCGTCAACCAACCGATCGCCGCGGGCGCGGGTGGAGGAGGGTTCGGCGGCGGACCCGGCGGAGGAGGATTCGGCGGCGGACCCGGCGGAGGAGGAGGATTTGCCGGCGGGCCAGGGGGGGGCGGAGGATTCGGCGTAAACGGTCCGGGAACCATGGATGCGGTCTCTATGGACTCCATGCAAGAGATGCGTGTACAGACTTCCTCCATTGCGCCCGAGTTCGGACGCACGCCGGGAGCGCAGATCGTGATGAGCAGCCGCGGGGGAACCAACTCCTATCACGGCACGTTGTTCTACTATTTCCGCAACGAACGCTTCGACGCCAACAATTGGTTCGCGAACGCGGGCGGTTTCGGGAAAGGAGCGGAGCACGAAAATCGGCCGGGAGGCGTATTCGGCGGCCCCATCCGTAAGGACAAAACGCTCTTCTTTTTGTCCTTCGAGCAATTGCGGCTTACCGCGCCCTATACCGTGATCGCCACCGTTCCGGATCTGAGCACGCGAGCTTCGGCGCCCCCGCAACTGCAGCCCTTCCTGAACGCTTATCCGATTCCCAACGGCGCCGAGCTCACCAATGGGGCCGCGGTCTACAACTCGGTGGTCTCCAGTCCGCTGAAGAGCAGCAACGGCAGCGCCCGCATAGACCAAATCATCACTCCCCACACGACGGCCTTCGCGCGATTCAGCTTTGCGCCTACCTCGTATCAAGTGCGCGGCTCGGACTTCACCAGTCCCAGTCTACTCACCAACCGCGCCTCTCACTCCGACACCGCCACGGTAGGACTGACCAGTTCGTTTTTAAGCGGCTATTTGAACGATGTTCGGCTGAACTATTCGGACTTTACAAGTTATTCGAAGACCTTCATGGACACTTACGGCGGCGCCATTCCGCTGACGGACAGCGAAGTCTTTCCCAGCGGCGTTACCAGCGCCACCGGAATCTTCAATTTGAATATGATTGGACTCGCCGGGTATTCCTATGGCGGACAAACGCGCAATAACCAGGCGCAGTTCAATCTGGTGGACAGCGTAAGCAAGACATATCGGACTCATCAGATTAAGATGGGTATGGACATTCGCCAGACCAGGGCGACCAATTTCCCCAATCTTTATTCCCAGAGCGTGTCCTTCAACGGCCTGGAGACTACCACCACCACTCCGCAGTACGCCTTCCTGACGGGCCAGGCTTTGAACGCTCAAATCAGTTCGAGCGTGGGCGAGACGTGGCCCACCTACATCAACTACGCCATGTACGCCGAGGACGCCTGGCGGGTGACCAAATGGACCACCATCACCTATGGTCTTCGATGGGACGTGAATCCAGCTCCCTACGCGCGCTACGGACAGCAGCCCTTCGCCATTTCAAGCGATCCCGTGGCGGGCGTGACGCAGAACAGTCCTTTATATCCCACGAAATGGTGGAATGTGGCGCCGCGCTTCGGAGTCGCGTATAACATGAGCGACCGGCGCGGGCACGAGATGATACTGCGCGCCGGAATCGGCCTATTTTACGACCTGGGCTATGGCTCAACCGCTCTAGCCTTCAACGGCGCGCCTTTCACCGACGTCCGCACGTTATCGGAACAGATTTTTCCGATTCCCGCCGAGTTTCAGGTCGGCCCGCCGATGCCCCCCTTCCGCCCGTACGGATTGGTGAATTCCGCCGATCCCAGTTTGATCGCCCCGCGCGTATACCAGTGGAACGCGACCTGGGAGCACAACTACGGTGTCGGAAATACGCTGACGATCGCCGTCGTAGGAAACGCGGGACGCGATCTGGTTCTCACCCAGACATTGCCGTCTTATACAAACGCTTATGATCTGGCGATCCTCACCACCAACGGCGCCGATTCCGACTACAACGGCCTTCAAGTGCAATTCCGGAAACGGCTGAGCGCGCGGTTCCAGATGCAAGCGAGTTATACCTGGTCGCACTCCCTCGACAGCACCGGCGGCGGAGGCGGAGCGGGCTTCGCCAGCATCTTCACCGGGCAGCACGCGGATTCCAATTACGACATCCGTCAAAATTTCACGACGGCTGGAACGTACCAGATTCCCGCTTGGAAGAAAGGGTGGCTCGCCAGTCCCTTGCGAAACTGGTTCATCGATTTTAACTTCTTCGCGCGCAGCGGCTTGCCCTTCGACGTGTTAGGCGTCAGCAATTGCGCCAGTACCTCGACCACCACCACTTCCATCACTACCGGGACGGTCTGCCCTACCAGCACCAGCTCCGGACTTTTCGCCATGGTGCGCCCGAGCTACACCGGGCTGCCCATTTGGGTCTCCAATCCGAACGTCCCGGGAGGCAGAGAGCTGAGCCCCGCCGCCTGGGCGCTTCCCACGGGCTTCCAGCAAGGCACCCTGGGCCGCAACTCGCTACGCGGATTTGGAGCGGAGCAGTTGAACCTGGCGGTCCGTAAGGTGATTCCCATCGGCGAACAGGTGCGGCTCAATATTGGGGTTCAAGCGTTCAACGCGTTCAACCATCCGAACTTCGCGAATCCGTCGCCCCAGACGGGCGCCAATCTCGCCAGCCCGAACTTTGGCGTCGTAACACAGATGCTCAACAGCGGCTTCGGAGGGCCGGCGAGTTTCTTTCAGTCAGGAGGCCCGCGCTCCATGGAGCTGTCGGTGCGGTTACAGTTTTGAAACTCGCTTTGTTCTCCATGTGGCAATCTGGACTTTTCATGAAACGTCTTAATGGCGGGACAAGATCCGCCCTTTGTGGCCTCTTTCTCATCACCGCGACTTTATTGGCGCAACAGCCCCAGTCCGAGCCGCAACAGCAACAGCTCCAAGCGCAGCAGCCACAACAAGCGCAGACCCAGCCGCAGCAACAGCCCGCGGACGTAGCAACAGGCCAGCAACAACAAGCGCGGGCGCAGCAACAGCCCGGAGACGCAGCAACGGCTCAGCAACAACAAGCGCAGCCGCCGCAGACGCAGACACAGCAGCAACAGACGCCGCCTCCGCAGCCACAGCCCTTGACCCAGCAACAGACACAGACACAACCACAATTACGGCCACAACCGGCTAAGCCCTCCAACAGCGGCTATGGCCTCACGGGACGCTATTATTTCGGATTTCGAGTGGAGTTTTTTCCGTTGTCGCTGTTCAAAACTAGTTTTACCCAATCCACCGTGACTACACCGCCGGTTGCCAGTTATTCCTACTTCCCCAGCAACGGCTCACAAAAAGCCGCGCTGGCGGCGACGTTCGAATACATGTTCACTCCGCGCCTTTCGGTGGGGGCCGAGTTCTACTTGACCCATGCCAAATACACCCTGACGACGCAGGTCCGCAACGGCTTGCCGGGTCCCAATGCGGGCGTCGACGACCGGCCCCTCACGACTTACGCGGAAAGCTCGAACGCGGACTACTGGGTGTTCCCGATGCTGGCGCGGTATGGAGGCGTTCGCTCACGTGGGTTCCTTTCTCATCTCTATGTGGCTGCCGGAGCCGAATACCGGCATGTGGGGCGCGTGCGAACGGGAACGGACATCTACTATCCCGACGGAACCACCGGCTACACGGAGATCGCCGCCGTTCCGACGAATTCCAATCAAATCGGCGGCGTGATTGGCCTGGGACTTCGGATGCTGGACGATCTGGGGATAAAAGTTGCGCCTGAGATCCGCTTCATTCGGTGGACGAACAGTACGTTCGAGGGGCCGGGTTATCACTCGCAAATGAATCAGGCGGAAGCGGGACTGGGGTTCTCGTTTTGAGTAACATGCGCCCACAACGGCTCGCCGCGCTTGTCCTCGTCGCCTCCGGTCTCGCGCAATCGCAATCGGTCATCCAAACCGTGCTGGGCGGCTCGCCCAACAATACCCCCGCGCTGGCCGCGACGCTCTATGTTCCCATAGCGGTGGTCGCCGATACCAGCGGAAATTTTTATACCGCGGCCGCGGGTCTCAATCAAATCATCAAAGTCGACCCGCAGGGCATCGCGAGCATTTACGCGGGAACCGGCGGCAGCGGCTACAGCGGCGACGGCGGACCGGCGGCGGCGGCTCAGGTGAACGGTCCAGCGGGAATGGCCCGGGACGCGGCCGGGAACTTGTATATCGCGGATTCCTTCAATAATGTGATCCGCAAGGTGTCGACGAATGGAATCATTTCCACTTACGCCGGCAATGGGAAAACCGGCTACACCGGGGACGGCGGACCGGCGCTTCAAGCCAGGATGAACTACCCCGTGGCGATCGCTTTCGATTCCCACGGTGATCTGTATATCGCCGATGTTACCAACAACGTGATCCGCATGGTGACGCCGAATGGAATTATTTCGACGTTCGCGGGCGTGGGCACTCCGGGGGTGGGAGGCGATCGCGGCCCCGCGATGGAGGCGCTCCTGGATCAGCCGATGGGCGTGGCCGTGGACAGCAACAACAACGTCTATATCGCCGACAGCGCCAATAACACCGTGCGCGTGGTGGGGACGAACGGAATCATTAACCAGTTCGCCGGAGACTATGAAGCCGGATACACGGGGGACGGCGGCTACGCCATCAGCGCCTTCCTGAACAGCCCCACGGGACTGCTTGTGGACGCGGCGAACAACGTCTATATCCTCGACCAGAACAACGAGCGGGTGCGCCGCGTGACGCCGAATGGTTTCATCTCGAACTACGCCGGCTGCGGCGTTCCGGGTGCGGCCGGAGACGAAGGCCTGGCCACCGGGGCGACCCTGGATGCGCGCGGCATCGGGATGGACATCCACAACAATTTGTACATTGCGGATGGCCCCAACAATCGCGTGCGCGAAGTGACGGCGTCCAACGGCATCATCAATACGGTCGCGGGCAATGGTCTCCCGTCGATCACTCCTCGGGGAATTGTGGTGAGCGGACAAATGCTCTATTACGTGGATTTCGGAACCAACCGTGTCCGGGCGTTGGATCTCACGACCGGACAAGTCGCGTTGATCGCCGGTACCGGAAGCGCCGGTTGGAGCGGCGACGGGTACAGCGCCCTCACCGCGGAGTTGAGCGCGCCGCGAGGACTAGCCATAGATAGCGCCGGTAATTTTTATATCGCCGATACCGGGAATCAAGTGATTCGTCAGATCAACACCCAGGGCATCATCCATACCGTGGCCGGCACCGCCGGCACCGCCACCACCACCGGCGATGGGGGGCTGGCCACCAGTGCGACTCTGAATCAGCCCGTCGACGTGGCGGTCAATTCCGCTGGGGATTTGTACATCGCGGAAGCCGCCGGGGGGCGCATCCGGATGGTGAACACCGCCGGAACCATTTCCACCGTGGTGGGAGGCGGGAGCGATCTTTCGGGAACGGGCCCGGGAATCGATGAGAGCCTCAGCAATCCGAGCGGCCTGGCGATCGAGCCCGCGGGAACGCTTTTGCTCTCCGACACCGGTCACTATCGAGTGCTTCGACTGGCGATCAACGGAACCATTTCGGTAGTAGCTGGCGGCAACGGAGCCGGCTTTGCCGGCGACGGCGGTCCCGCCACCGCCGCGAAGCTGAGAAGTCCCAACGGGCTTAGCGAGGATTCGGCCGGCAACATCTATATAGCCGATACCACCAACGACGCCGTTCGGCAAGTCGGCACGGATGGAATCATCGCCACGGTCGCCGGACTGCCCCCCAACTCCGCCGGCTTGGGCACGTCCGGATATAACGGCGATGGAAGTCCGGCCACTAACTATTCGCTCGATCAGCCGTTCGAGCTGACCGCTGTGCCGGGCTGCATAGTGTACATTTCCGACACGTCGAATTTCCGCATTCGGAAACTGTCCTTGGGTGTGGAATATACGATCAACACCAGCCCGTCAGGTCTGCAGGCGGTGGTGGATGGTCAAACCGTAACGACCCCGGCAAGCTTCAACTGGCTGCCGGGAACCCTACATGCCGTAAGCATCCCCGCTCAATCCGGAGGCGCGGGCACGCAATATGTGGGATCGGCCGCTCAAAGCATTAATGTTCCCTGCGGACCGGCCCGGCAAACGGTCACCGTGCAAACAGCGGCGCAGTACCTGCTGACTCTGAATCCCGGCGCCGGCGGCACGATCACGGGACCGCAAGGCTTTCAAAACGCCGGCAGTCAGGTGACGCTCACCGCCACTCCTTATCTCGGCTATGTGTTCTCTGGATGGACGGGCGCTTGCAGCGGCCAGGGAACGTGCGTGGTGACGATGAACGCGCCGGAAACCGTGGGCGCATCGTTCACTGCGTCCGGCAGTGGACCGCAGCCCACGATCAACTCGGGCGGAATTATCACCGCCGGCGCGTTCGGTGGACAAACCACGATCGCTCCGGGAACCTGGATCGAAATCTACGGGTCGAATTTGTCTCCAGTCACGGCCTCATGGACGACGGCGAATTTCAACGGCAATACGGCCCCGAGTTCGTTGAGCGGAGTCACCGTAACCGTCGCCGGAGTTTCCGCCTACGTAAGCTATGTCAGCGCGGGGCAAATAGATGCCCAAGTCCCGAGCGGAGTTTCGGCGGGCCAGGCGGCGGTGGTGGTCGCAAACGGATATGGGACCAGCGCTCCGGCGATGGTCACAGTCGCGGCAGTTCAACCGGGCTTGTATAACCTCGGCAACGGATACATCGGGGCGTTTGAAGCAGGCACGTCGCCCGCGCCCGGCCTCCTGGTGGTTGCGCCGGTTGGGAGTCCCGGCTATGCAGCGGTCCAACCCGGCGAGGCGATCACATTCTATGGCATTGGCTTCGGTCCCGTCTCCCCGGCCGTTCCGGCGGGCCAGATCGCAACCGCCGCCAATCAGCTCACCACACCACTAACTGTGACCATCGGCGGCGCGAACGCCACCATCGGTTACGCGGGTTTGAGCGTCGGCTCGGTCGGGCTCTATCAGATCAACGTGACCGTGCCGGCCGTCGCCGCCGGCAATCAGCCCGTCGCCATCAATCTTGGCGGAGTTGCGGGGACTCAAACACTTCTTCTGACCGTGGGACAGTAGCGGGCGTAACGGGCATCGCCGCGCCGGATTGCTCGCGAAGGTCGCGATTGGCCAGCATCCCGCCCAGGCAGAAGCCGAACAGTACATTCCCGAAGAGAATCAGAGGCTCCGACGTGTAGGCCGGCACCCGCGGATTTACATGTGGCCAGAACAGCGCTTTGCCCAGATAGTGCCACGCCAGCCCAGTCAGAATGCCCAGCAGAAAAATACGGCCGCGGCGCTTGATCCTTCCACAGACCAACAATGCAAAGGCCGCGCCGATCGACCCGCTGATGACGAACTGAAGGGCCATGCCGGAGAGCGTCGCCATGGAGGCGCCCGCCCGGAACGCGCGATTGCCATAAAACGTGGACCCCAGCAGATTGGGGATTTGCCACCACCCCTGGCGCGCCAATATCGACGCGAACACCAGGAACCCGAGCGCCACCATACCTCCGACCACCCCTGCCTCGATGCCGCGAGAAAGGCGCGCCCATTTTTCGCTTCCAGCGAGCCCATCGGCTCGCTGGTCTGAGTACCCTACAGCGAGCCCATCGGCTCGCTGGTCTGAGTATTGGCGGAATCCCTCCATGAAAGCGCATGTTAGCATGGGGCTAACTCGTAACGCTTCATTTTTTTGCTCCCATGCCGCAGCAGACGCCCCCGCTTACGCTTCCGCATCTGATCTTGCCTCAGGACGCCAAGTTTGCCTGGTTACAAAAAGCTCTCGAACTGCCGTATCCCGATCCCCGCGATCGCATGGCCTGGGGCGCGTTTACCGCTGCCTCCGCCCGGCTGGCGCAATCGCATCTGCCGTCCCGGATTCAGGAAGAGCTCCACGAATTCTTCTCCCCTGACGCGCACAGCGAATGCGTTGTGCGCGGTCGGGAAAAGCGCGGCGCCCTTCTCATCGAAAATCTCCCGGTGGATGCCGATCTTCCCCTCACCCCCGATGACGGCCGAAGGCCCGCTCGAAAAACCGCCGTCTCGGAGGCCGTTCTTGCCGGCTTGATCGAGCCGCACGCGAAGATTTTCTCTTATAACAATGAGAAAGACGGCGCGCCCATCCACGAGGTTGCGCCGGTGGCGGGCAAGGAAGACACGCCTTCCAACGCCGGACGCGTTCCGTTTCCCTGCCACACCGACGTTGCGTTCCTCGCGCCGGATTTTTCGCCGCAAGGATTGGCGCTCCTGGGGCTTCGCAATCCGCTCGCCGCCGCCACGTCGATTCTCGCGCTCGAAAATATCCTGGACTCGGCGCCCCAATCTTTGATCGATTCGCTATCCAAGCCGATTTTTCACCATCCTTCGCCCTCGAGCTTCGAGCTCGCGGTCTTGGTCACCGCGCCGATTCTCTGGCGCGACCGGCGGGGAGGGTTGCGAATTGCGGTTCAGACTCACGCCGTTCAACCGGGCAACAACGAAGCTCGAGCCGCCATCGCGGAGTTGCGCGCGCTGCTCGCTTCCGTCGAGCCGCATCGCGTGGCTCTCACGCCGGGAGCGGCGCTTTTGTTCAAGAACGATCGTGTGCTGCATGCGCGCGACGCCGTCGCGGGAGACCGCTGGCTGCAGCGAGCCTATTTCACGTCGTCGCTGGAGCGTTTCCGTCAGCGCGCCGGCTCGGCGCCGGCCGAGTTCGTCTTCGACGCTTTCCAACTTCTGCGCCGTCCGGCGTCCCTAGCCCGCAAAGGGCGCGCGGGAGCCCTCAAGGCAATTAAGAAGCAGACCGCGCACCCCGTTTTGCGGGCTGTTACTTAGGAGCAACGAGGCGGCCTGGCAGGCTCCTAACAGGTAACGATGATGGTTGGCTCAAATTAGCGCTTGCGGAACAAGGGCGGCCGGGAGGATCTCATGCGCTACCCTAGCAAACGCGCAGATGCAACACCTCCTGGCCGCGCCGGTGCAGATGAGCGACGCTTTGTCGCGCAACACCTTCGCTTTGCCACAGCTCACGTTTCGGCGTGACCTATCATGAGACAACCAAAACCGCGATGCTTTAATCGAGCGCACAGCGGAAACCGGTCTTGCGGAACTCCCGCGCGGAACCTTCTTAAACGGCCGCCTGCCGGAACCGCATTCCGTTTCCAGCCTCGAACATCCGGCCGGGCTTGTGCGATACTTCGCTATGTGAACCTATAAGCCTCCTCTGCCAGTTGGCTCCTCGGGAGGATGAAATCTGAAAGAAACGGGAGTGCGGGATTCTAAAACAATTGCTATTCTTCCTGTTGTATGGCAAGTGAAGACATTCTGGTCTCGCCGACAGCCGAATACGACCGATTGAACCGGGCGATTGAGGCGCTGCAGGGGTCGTGCAGAATGTTTCGGGAGTCTACGCCCAGGGGAAGGGCAAAAGTGCTAGCGACGACGTGGTCCTCTGGGATAGCGTCACGCGCCACCGAAACGGCAGCCTATCCCACGTCCGCGACGAGTGCATTGCCGACAGGATGCACTGGGCAGCCAAGATTGGCTGGGAACAGAGCACCGTCGCCGGGCGGAGCCTGATTGAGGACGCCTGCTTACTCGGCGATCCGGCGCTGCTGCCCTCCAGGGAAGCGGTGCTCAACGCATTGCCCTTCGGCGTCGCGTCATCGGGCCGCAAGAAACCGGACGCGAATCTGGCCGGCGCCGCCAACGACTTCGAGACACTGGAGGGGCTGCGCAAGCTGGCCTTCGCCGAGACCGTACACGCGCCGAAGATTCCGGAACAGATCCCGTTGGCGCTCGACTCGGACGAGTTGGAAGAAGAGGACGGCTGATATGCCCCGCGACTATTCGGATCTTCTCAATCCCGAGAAAGCGCTGATTTTCCGGATTACCCATCGCGACAACGTCCCTTGGATTCTCGCGAACGGGTTGCACGCCAAGAATGGCACGCGGTCGGACCCGAATTTCAGCCCCATCGGAAATCGCGACCTGATCCAAAGGCGCACGCACCACCCAGTCCCTGGCGGACCGGGCGGCACACTGAGCGACTACGTCTCCATTTACTTCACACCGTTCTCCATGATGTTGCTAAACATCAGGACGGGATACAACGGTGTGCCGAAGGTACCTAATGAAGAGATCGTCATTCTGGTTTCGTCTCTCAGAAAAGTGGCGGAGATGCATATCGAGTTCGTCTTCTGTGATCAGCATGCCTATCTGCTGACGGCAGAGCATTTCACCAGCCTGAAAAACCTCGATCGAATCGACTGGCCGATCCTACAGGACAGAGACTTCAAGCGGGATAACAACAACCTCGGAAAGACTGACCGGTACCAGGCAGAGGCGCTGGTCTGGAAACACCTACCCGTCGAAGGTATTCTAGGCATTTGCTGCTTCGCGGAAGGAGTGCGGGATGGTTTCAAGGCGCAAGCCGATGGACTCGGCTTGCAAATAAGCATTTTCAAGAGAACTGATTGGTACTTCTAATGATTACTTTTCACAAGGGAGATCTTTTAAAGGCGCCGGTAGAAGCGCTGGTCAACACCGTGAATACTGTCGGCGTGATGGGCAAGGGAATCGCGCTGATGTTCAAAGAGGCTTTTCCGGAGAACTTCCGTGCCTATGAAGAAGCATGCGGGCGTAAGGAAGTTCGGATTGGCCACATGTTCGTCAAGGAGAGTTCCAGGTTCGACGGACCGCGGTGGATCATCAACTTCCCCAGCAAGAAACACTGGCGGCAGCCGTCCAAGCTTGAGTGGATCAAAGAAGGCCTGGCGGACCTGCGGCGAGTTGTCTCAGAGAAAGGGATTCGGAGCATCGCGCTGCCGCCTTTAGGGTGTGGTAACGGCGGCCTGGACTGGGCGGACGTTCGGCAGGAGATCGAGCGCGCCATGGCACCACTGAGCGACGTGGAAGTGATGGTCTTCGAGCCGACGGAGAAGTACCAGAACGTCGCTAAGCCGACCGGAGTGCAAAAACTCACTCCAGCTCGCGCGTTGGTTGCTGAAACGGTCTGGAGATACTGGGTGGTAGGCAGCGGCTGCACATACCTTGAGGTCCAGAAGTTAGGCTGGTTTCTCGAGAGGACGATTAACCGACTGGAGCTAGCCAATCCCTTGAAGCTTCAATTCAACGCGGACAAGTACGGTCCCTACTCGGACCGTCTGCGACATCTTTTGAACGGCCTGGACGGCAGCTACCTGCACTGCGACAAGCGACTGAGCGACGCGGGCCCGTCGGACACGATCTGGTTCGACGAAGAGCGCCGCTCCTTTTTAGAATTGTATCTGAAACAAGAGGAGCAGCGCCCCCTCTTACCAGTGCTAGAGGGAACCACGGCGTTGATCGACGGTTTCGAGTCGCCTCTGGGGATGGAATTGCTGGCAACGGTGGATTGGTTGATCGACCGGGAACATCGTGAGGCCAATGTGCCAGCAATTCGGGACGGTCTGGCGCATTGGTCAGCGGGTCCCGAAGCGGCCGAACGCAAATTGAAGCTGTTTAACGATCGACTGATCGGCCTCGCCCTGAATCGGCTTGCTACCGTATCATGACCTCCACTGCCGCCCCCACGGCCACAAAAGCAACACCCCACTTCTCGTGCGGCTTCGAAACGCCATCAGTGCCTGACGCAACCATGATCATCGAACGGTAACAAATGTCCTAGCTGGTTATCTCACATTCGGGGCGACTCCACGAAGCGAGCGAGCAGGTTGCGATCCGGTCGAAGTCTGAGAGAATACCGCAAGAAGCGCGACTTCAAGGTAACCAGGGAGCCTGAAGGAGCGACACTGGTCAGAGCCTCGCAGAGTGACCTTTTGTACGTTGTGCAGAAGCACCAAGCCTCCCACCTGCACTACGATTTTCGATTGGAATGGCGCGGGGTACTGCTTTCCTGGGCAGTTCCGAAGGGTCCTTCGCTCGATCCCTCCCGTGAAACGCTTCGCAACTCGCGTCGAGGATCATCCGGTCGAGTACGGTGATTTTGAAGGCGTTATTCCGGAAGGAGAGTACGGCGGCGGAACGGTGATGTTGTGGGACCGCGGCACTTGGACAGCCGAAGTACCGCATGTCGACGAAGCGCTTCAAAAAGGCGATCTGAAATTTACGCTCCATGGCAGGAGGCTGAAAGGATCGTGGGTGTTGGTGCGGACCAGGAGCGGCTACGGGGGCCGCGGCAAGGAGAGTTGGCTCCTCATCAAGCATCGGGATAGGTATGCTTCTTCTGAAGATGTTGTCGCAACGCACCCGCGCTCAGTGGCTTCCAGACGACTGCTTGCGGGAATCGCGCGCGATTCGGGCGGAAATGTCCCGAAAGCGGCCAAGGGCGATCCGGCCCGCGCCGGAGCTCGATGAACGATCGCATCCCGTTCCACGTTAAGTGCATGCTGGCCACGTTGGTAAAAAAGCCCTTTCACAAAGACGGCTGGGTTTACGAGGAGAAATACGACGGCTACCGCATCCTCGCCTATAAGGAGGGTCGTCGCGTAACGCTCTTATCGCGCAACTCGAACGACCGCACTGCGATGTTTTCCGTTATCGCGGAGGCCGTGGCAAGACTTCCCAGCCGCACTTTGCTGCTGGACGGCGAGGTGGTGGCGTTCGATTCGCATCGGGTCTCACGTTTCCAGCTCTTGCAGAATATGAAGGCGCAACCGTCGTATGCCGTATTCGATTGTCTCTACAGAAACGGCTTGGATTTGCGCTGCGCACCACTCACGGAGCGACGCGAGGCGATGGAGGCCGTGATCGAAAGAACCGCGATGAAACGTGACCGGATCTTTCCATCCGCCCGGCTGGCACCGGATGGCCTGGAAGCATTTCAACTAGCGAAGGACAAGGGCTACGAAGGTATGGTGGCCAAGGATGCTTTGGCGCCTTACATCGAAGGGCGTTCCAACAAATGGCTCAAAGTGAAAACACACCAGGAGGATGAATTTGTGATTGTCGGCTACACGCAGCCCGCGGGCGCGCGCAAGTATTTTGGTGCACTGTTACTCGGCGCGTATGTCGAAGGGGAACTGCGTTAGTAGGCAAAGTGGGGACTGGATTCGATAATAAAACGCTCGCGATACTTTTCCGGAAGCTTCAACCGTTGGTTCGCGAGACATCCTCCGTCAAAGACCCGCCTCGGGAGAAAGGCGCAGCATATGTCACGCCACGGCTGGTTGCTGAGGTGGCTTACGAAGAGCTGACAGCGGATCAAAAGCTGCGCCAGCCGGTCTTTCTTGGCCTACGTGACGATAAGCGCCCGCTAGACGTGACTCTGCCGGAGGCGAGATGAATCTGGAAAACGTGATTTCGCATCCGGACAAAGTTTTCTGGCCGGACGAAGGTTACACAAAGCTGGATGTCGCCAAATTCTATGAAACCGTTTTCCCCCGGCTGAAACCCTACATCAAGGACCGTCTACTTACTATGGAGCGCTGCCCGATGGAATGCTCGGCGAATGTTTTTATCAGAAGAAGGCTCCCAAAGGCCTCCCGGACAGCACGCCTACGAAACGGATCCATCACGAAAGCGGTGATGTGGACTACGTGGTAGGCGGATCGCTCGAGACGCAAATCGCGCTGGTGAATCTGGGATGCATTCCCGTGCACCTGTGGGGTAGCCGCGCTGAGCATCCCCATCAGCCGGATTGGATGGTGTTCGATCTTGATCCCGGTTCGGGAAAATTCGCCGACTCGGCCAACGCCGGCCTGCTTTTTAAAGACGCCCTTGACGACCTGGGATTAGTTTCGTTTCCGAAGACTTCCGGTAGCCGTGGACTGCACGTGTTTGTCCCTTTGCGCGTCGGCCTTGGCTTTGATAAAGTGCGCGCATTCGCTGCGGCAATATGCGAACGCTTAGCGGCCGAGCATTCCCATACGCTCACAATGGAACAGCGCATCGAAGCGCGGAAGGGGCGCGTGTTTCTGGATGCGATGCGCAACAGCTACAGCGCGACAGTTGCCGCGCCGTATTCGGTGCGTCGGCGTCCTAAGTCCGGCCGCAAAAATAACTGTTATAGAGTTGTCGTTACTATTTCATAATCCGCCTTCACTGCCCCGCTGAGCAGCAAAGGCCAAATTGCTAGCGGCACCTTGTGGGCGTGCTTCATTGTCGTTGGACTTGGTGG
>DATDGT010000403.1:0-14231 GCA_036521975.1 Bryobacteraceae bacterium | reverse complement strand
GTGGTTCGGCCCTGATGCAATAGCAGGATGATCCGGGCACGTTCGACCTGGCGATGTTCACCGGTTCTCTGCTGGGTCCACTTCTTCAGCGTGGCCTCCTCCTCTGGGGTGAGTTGGATACGGGCCGGCTTGGACATACCTAAGTATGCCAGATTACTCTAATTAATGCAATTAGGTACTAGCGTAGGTCTTCCAGAGGATGGGCTTTGGCCAGCCGCTCGCGCAGTCGAGCGGCAGGGATCCTATTACGCGGCCGACGTGCGCGCCATTTCCTGCGGGTCATCTAAGAGATAATAGAGGTGTGGTGAAATCGGTAGAAGGAATATACCGTAATGGGAAGGTAGAGGTGACCGAGCCGCTAACCGAGGCTGAGGGATCGCGAGTTATCGTGACCTGGGTGCACCCCAGCCCAGTAGACCTTCGGGATCGGGGAATCGACGAGGACCAGGCCGCCGACCTGCGGCGCAGGTTAGCCACCTTCGCCGACGATTGGGACCGCCCCGAGATGGCCGCCTACGATGAGCTACCGCCGCGGTGACGTTGTCCTCGTCTTATTCTCCGATTCGAATTTGAGGACCGCGAAAAGACGACCCGCTCTTGTAGTTCAAGCCAATAATCTGGAAACAGGTCTGGCCCAGACCATAGTCGCGATGATCACGAGCAACATGGCGCGAGCGGGGCACCCAAGCCGGGTGGCCGTAAGCGGCGCGAGCGACGCCGCCCGAAGCGCCGGCCTCCTAACGGATTCGGTGGTCATGACCGATAACCTGGCCACGGTTTACCATTCCGAAATCGACCGGGTGATCGGCAGCTTCAGGGGGATGGCCGATATCGACAAGGCCCTCCGAGCGACGCTGGCGCTGTAACGGTTGGATCATCAGGGGCCCATGGCGATCACCTTCGCAGCGCCGCGATACGGCTCAGCAAGTCCTGGCGGTCCGTCCGCCCGGGGTTCCGGCGGAGCACCTCCTCATACCAGCGAGCGGCGTCCACATAAAATCCCAGACGCTCGTTGCACAATGCGGCATTATATGCAGAGGCCTCGCTGTTTAGAATGAGCTGGGAGCTGATGCTCGCAGTCGCGGTGGGCTTCCACACGCCCGCTTCGCGTGTGTACGCCTGGTGACGCATTACGACGTGACTCGCGACGATTGCTTCGAGGCACTGAAAGCAATCTGGGCAATCCTAACCCGGGGGCCTTGAGAATGATAGATTGGATGGCGGAGAAACAGCCCGTGCGAATCCTCATCTGCGCGTTTCTGCTGGGTGTTTGCGCCTGGAGCCAGTCGCTCGAAGGCGTTATCGATTTCCACGCCCATAGCGATCCGGATAGTGTTCCCCGCTCCATCGATGCCATCGATCTGGCGCGGCTCGCCAAGAGTCGCGGGATGCGCGGATTGGTGCTCAAAAATCATTGGGAGTCCACCGCGGCGCTGGCCTATGTGGTCCGCAAGGAAGTGCCGGGCATTGAAATCTTCGGCGGCATAGTTATGAACCTCAGCGTGGGCGGACTAAATCCCACGGCCATCGACCGCATGGCCATGCTGAAAGGCGGTTACGGTCGCGTGGTCTGGATGCCGACCTATGACGCCGAAAACCACGTGCGCGACTCCAAGGAGAACCGCCCCTTTGTACCCGTGGCGAGCGGCGGGCAGTTGCTCCCGCAAACCAAAGAGGTGATCGCGGCCGTGGCCCGGCACGATTTGACGCTGGAAACGGGGCATTCCTCGGCTGCCGAGGGATTGATGATTCTTCGCGAAGCGAAGCGCCAAGGAGTCAAGCGCATGGTGGTCACTCACGCCCTCACCCCTCCGGTGCGGATGAACATCGATCAGATGCGCGAGGCCGCCCAATTGGGCGCCTTAATCGAGCTGGTATACGGCCGCATGAACGCCGCCGAGTATGCCCGCGCGATTCGCGAAATCGGTCCGGAGCATTTCATCCTGGCCACGGATCTCGGACAACCAAACAATCCTTTGCATCCCGACGGCATGCTCGCGTACTTTGAAGCTCTGCGGAAAGAAGGGATCGCCGCTTCCGATATCGAGCGGATGGCGAAGACCAACCCCGCGCGGGCATTGGGCCTCCCATAAACGGTAATCCGTCCGTAGTGACCAGCCGGGAACATCGGTAACTGAGCCACGACCAGAGGGAGCGGTCTGCTGAACCTTCCGAACTTGCGCACGGATCACGGCCGTGAACGGCAGATCTGACCTTGCCGGCGGCCGAGGGAAATCCTCGTAAAATAGAATTTCACCGTGACGCCAAGCATGCGTAAATACATTGGTCGATTGGCATTCGTGGCCGCGGCACTGGCGGCCGCGATCACTCTTCCAGAAACGTCGCCGGCACAGTGGTTGAAATACCCGACCGCCGGCGTTCCTAGAACCGCGGATGGAAAGCCTGACATGTCGGCGCCGGCTCCGCGGACCGCCGACGGCAAACCGGATTTCTCGGGCATCTGGCTCACGAACAACAGCCGCTGCCGGTCTCAGGACCCCGAGTCGCTGCTGTGCGGGCCGGAGCTTCCCATGGGCAGGGAAGGCATCAATATGGGCGCGAGCTTGCCCGGGGGATTGCCTTATCAAGCGTGGCTGGCAAAGCTCGTGAAGGAGCGGACGGCCAATCAATTCAAAGATGACCCGCACGTCCGCTGCCTTCCGGATACGTTTCTGCGCAACTATAGCCTCCCTCACCTGCTCAAGTTTGTGCAAACACCAGCCCTGCTGGTGATGCTGGACGAACTGAACGCCGCCTACCGCCAGGTCTTTCTCGATGGCCGGCCGCTGCCCGACGACCCGACGCCATCGTGGCAAGGTTACTCTTCCGCTAGGTGGGAGGGGGACACCCTCGTTGTGAATTCAATCGGATTTCGCGACGACTTGTGGATCGACACGGTCGGCAGCATGATCACGTCAGCCGCCAAGGTCCAGGAGCGACTCCGGCGGCTCGACTACGGCCACCTCGATATCGCGGTGACAGTAGATGACCCGAGGGCTTACACCGCGCCGTGGACGGTCACTCTCCACCAGCGGCTTGCGATCAATACCGAGCTTGTGGACGAGATCTGCCTCGAGAACGAGATCGACTCGCAGCGCATAAAATAAGGGGATTACTCGCCCGCAGTCTGCACCCGCGCAATCCCGGAACGTATAGCAGTTATACAGCGTCCGCCTCGCCCTGTCTTATTCGATAAGATTGCGGAGGAGAGGCGATTACATTGCCGGTCACCAAAAAGTCCGCGAAGAAACCAACCCTCAAGAATACCGTTTCTAAGAAAACCGTCCCCAAGAAAACCACTCTTAAGAAAACCACTCTAAAGAAAACCATCAAGAAAACTGCCGCGGGAAAAATGGCGTCCTCGCGCCCCACGCCGGGAACGCTCGATCTGTCCGTGCTTCCCTCTGAGTCGGTGACCCGGGAGGACCGGCACGTCTGCCTGGCATGCGTCTTGGATGTGATGACCAGATATCTGGGGTTAGCGATTCAGAAAGCGCGGGCGGAGGTCAAAAAGTATGCACCGTCGCTTGAGGAAGTCCGGGCGCGAACGCTGAGCAGACCATTTTTCAGCCGGACGAACGAAAGCGATCCGTGTCCGTACTGCGGTTCAGCGCCCAAATGGCATGCCCGCCTCACCATCTATCGCATCGAGAACACGAAATCGGCCGATGCCCGTCGCCGGGAGATTTTGAAGTCCCTCCGGGAACCTGCGTTCTCCATTATCGAGGAGAAGGCGACACAGCAGGAAGCCTTCTTTCAGTGGGCGGAAAGGATAAGCGCCGGTATCGATCTCGACGATCCTCGCTGGCTCCAGGACGTCTCCCGTACCTATCTCAGCCGCAAGGAACCGAAGACCGATTGGGGCTCTCACTTCTCCCAAGTCCATTCGATACGACGCTCCAGGCGCTTGGAAACCGGCTGGGAAGTAGACCAGGGCCGGCTATTTCTCGCGCCGTTATTGTTCGATGAGTTGCTCCTGGTGCAATACCTGGTGAGTCGCGCCCACAGATCGGGCGGTTTGACTCTGGAAGGCCGCTATACATTGCCGGAGCTGTTCGCGCGCCTGCGAAACTCAGGATATCTGCGCGCCACCGGCGTAGAGGCGCACAATCCATCCGATGCGTTTGAGCAATTGCTGACGGTTCTCGGGGGCGGCGACACTTCGCTCCGCTTCTACTACATTGTGGACCGGCGCGACCTGCAACAACGATTGAAAGCGCTCGAAGACTTGCGCGTGCCCAGGACGAAATCCGTGGCCGTTTATAGCGAGTCCCGCTCGTAAGCGTGTGGAAGGGAGGCGGCATCCTCAATGATCAACGGTACGCATGTAGTTGTCTATAGCGACAACGCCGAGGCCGACCGCGCTTTTTTTCGCGATGTCTTAGGATTTGCGTCGGTGGACGCCGGCCGCGGATGGCTGATCTTTGGCCTTCCAGCGGCGGAAGCGGCCTTCCATCCGGCCGAAGGAAACGCCCGGCATGAGTTTTACCTGATGTGCGACGACCTGGCGAACGAGATAGCGGCGTTACATGCCAAGGGTGTCGAGTGCGCAGACGTAGTAGAGGCGCGCTGGGGATCGATTACAAAGATCAGGCTACCGGGCGGAGGCGAAATTGGCCTATATGAACCCAAGCACCTGAGACCGTAAAGGCTCTTTCTATCCCGTGAGGTAAGGATCACTCGCCCGCAGTCTGCGCCCGCGCTATCCTGGATCGTATGGCAGTTGTGCAGCGTCTGCCTGTGGAGGACGCTCGCCTGGATGAGTATTGCCGGCGGTGGAGAATCGCTAGATTAGAGCTGTTTGGGTCCATGCTTCACGAGCCGTCAAGGGCTCAGGATGTCGACCTCCTGGTTACCTTCGCCCCGGGCGCAAGGTGGGGCTTGTTCGAGCATGAACGCATGGAGCGGGAACTTTCCGAACTTCTTGGGCGCAAAGTGGACTTGATTAGCCGGCGGGCCATTGAGTCGAGCGAGAACGTGCTGAGGCGAAACTCCATCCTGGCAGATGCCGTGCCCGTCTATGTCTCCGGATAGGGCGGCCGACGCAGCAACCCTCCGCGATGTGATTACAGCGTGCTCCTGGGTGATGGAGTACACTCGCGGATTGAGCCGATCCGACCTCAATCGAACCATCAGTTGCTCTCCGCCTGTTGTTATCAGATCGCTGTAATCGGTGAAGCGGTGAAGAGGCTTTCTCTGGCCGTGCGCGACAAGCACCCGGAAGTTCGGTGGAGGGATATCGCAGGAATGCGGGACCGCCTCATTCACGGCTACGATTCCGTTGACATCGATGAACTGTGGAAAACGTCGCTCGAGGACATACCGGTGCTAATGGAGCAGGTAAGGAGGATTCAGGCTGACATCGGGCAAGCAGGAGGTTCTGGGATAAAGTTCGCTGAATTCCCTTTGCATAAATCGCGGAAATCGGGAATCGCTCTGCATGATGATCGCGAAGCTACCGGCGTGTCCGATACCCGAATCGATCTCGGGAAACGCCGTCCATTGAAATATGAGCGGGAAGTCGCCATCTGGGGCTTCCGACCGGCGGGGACGCAGACGTCAAAAAGCGCGGGATCGCTTTAACAGCGGCGTCCTCGACTTCTCCACAACGCGGTATCTTGAAAGCTTGAGCCGACACTCGTCCGACTAGCCGGCTCCCGCAGTTCTCGCATTCCTGGAGGTCTACAAATGCCGATTTCAAGGCGAAAGATACTTACCGGTGGAGCGGCAGCAGCCGCCGGGAGTGTAGCGTTCGTCCCCCAAGTTGTCACGGGGCAAGCTCCGGCACAACTGACCGGAACCAATGCCGGGCGACGCTTCAAGGCATTTGTCCGGCACGGCACGGGAGCGTCCGTCGAGGAACTTCGGCTGCACCCGATCCAGCCGCACGAGGTGCTGGTTCGCACGCAGGCATCCGCTGTCTGCTACACCATCGTCGGAGGCGCGCTGAGCAACGCGAACGTCGCCCAGGCGTCTATCCCTAACCATTCCGGGATGGGCGTTGTGGAGGAGGTCGGTTCACTCGTGAAGCGCGTGCAAAAAGGCGACCGCGTGGTGGTCCCCGGAACTCCGCAATGCGGCGTGTGCTACCAGTGTTTGCACGGCCGGGCGGACTGGTGCCAATTTCTCGATACCGCCCCGGCTCATCCACTGGCTGAAATGTCCGACGGTACGCAGATCTTCGAGCAAGCGGGGTTAGGTGGGTTAAGCGAACTTATGGTGGTGACGGAGGAGTACTGCTGCCCCGTGTTCACCGATCTTCCGGCAGAGCAATTAAGCCTGCTCGGCGATACCGTCGGCACCGGCCTGGCGGCCGGACGAGACCTGGTGCAAATCGAACCGGGCTGGAACGTGGTGGTGCAAGGCGCGGGGCCCGTGGGCATGGGCGCTATACAATCCGCGCGGCTAGCCAACGCCGGCCAGGTGATTGTGATCGAACCAATCCGATCCCGGCGGGAGATCGCGATGAAGGTCGGCGGGACGATAGCCCTGGATCCGAACGCGGAGGGCAATGGACTCATCGCCAAGATTCACTCCTTGTGCAAGGGCGTCACGGACCGTCGCTTCGCCGGCGGGCGAATTTCCGGCGAGGGGCGCTTGGCGGTGCCGGACGGCGCCGACTTCACCATCAACGCCGTGGGCAGCGATTGGTTTCCGCCCAAGGTCGAAGTGGGGCCTGATCCCACCGCCATTCTTCCGCTGCAGCAGTGCTTCGACTTCACTCGCGCGGGCGGCCACATCGTGATGCTGGGCGTGGCCTGGCGCGGCAACGTGAGCTTCAACGCGGCGAGTTTCTCCAACCGCGGGCGCACATTTTACTCCGGCCAGCAGGGCGGATTGAACATGCTGCGCGACATCCCGCGTTGGGTGAAACTGATCGAAAACGGCGTGATTGACATGAAGTCGATGATTTCTGCGACGTATCCGATCGAACGGACTCGCGAAGCGATACAAGCAGTCGGCGACAGGACAGTATTGGGTGCGGTGATCTCCTTCGCTTAGCAGGTCTGGCCATGCCAGCGCGAGCCCGCACGCCGTAAGGGCTTGCGGCGACGCGACTGCCGCCCGGTCTGGATAGCCGGACAGAAAAACCGTCATATCTGGCTATCAGCTACCTGGCCGCGTAGATGGTTGCTCTGGCGGCAAGCCGTAGCGCCGGGTTCTGGTTGTTCGTTGAGACGCGGGCATAAGCGCGTTTCATGCCCTCCATTTTGCACTAGACATTTGCGACTTACCAGCCTTTTGTCTGCGGTGATGTTGCAAAACCCACCGGTTTTGAGACGAACACTCCATCATGCTATCATTCACTTCTTCGTGAGGTCGGCGGGACAATCTGTCGGAAGCGTTCAATTCAGTACCCGTATTCTTTAACCGAAGTGACGACATTTGCAGCCTTCCGGGGCCAGGACCAGTGCAAACTGAGGGGCGAAGTATCTTCGCCAGCTATTCGTCGAGCGGCAGTTGGAGGACAAGAGTGGAACGCAGAATTTACGGCTGGCGCGCCGCTCGTCGAGCATTGCGCGAAGGAATTAGCCGCCTCGAAGCTCATGGAGGTATCCACCAAGGCGACCGCTCTGGTGGGCAACTCGGGTTAGCTCTGGCGGAATTTACGGCGGATCAAACTAATTTCTGTTTGCTCTTTGATGTAGATTCGATTACTTAGCAACAACCGATTGGCTAAGGGTCCAGGCTGTTTTCTCCGTAGTGCAGCAAAAGTCCAGAAATCCATAACTGGCATTTGATGACTCGCAAGTGCCGAGATACGATGCTACGCAATGGTCATAACTACCTCCTTCAACGCATAATTGTTGACCTTCGTCATCGTTCATCTGCGCGTTCGAGGTGTAGTAAAGTGTTCCTGCTCCGCCTGACTTATAATGCACATAGTGTCCATTGGTGCTGACAACATTCGTTTGAAATTCGAGAATACGGAGTGGATAAACGTTTTCAGGATAAGGTGCCGACAACTGATACAAGGTCCCGTGGTTGTCTTCAGCTCCAAAGATTACCTCATTCACATAGCCGTTTTCATCAGTGTTAAGCCATAACCACAATGAATAATTAGCAGGTAAGGTGTTATTCTTCGGCAACGTGAGGCCAGGAAAGGGACTCGGTGCCCAGTCATGGTCCACACCATCGGGCGTCCCGGAAACATATTGTATATGGGGACTAATTGTCTGACCCTGCACATAGAATATATACTGAACCATTCCGCCGGTATTTTTTTTGCTGCCGACATCCTTTGAATAACAATTGAATTGAACCACAACCCCCTCGGTTGGCAGGTGCTCAAAGGTTCCGCCAGGAGGGGTTTGAGCACAATGAGGAAGAACAAGGTCATACTCCGCTTCCATGTCCTTCGTTACTTGAAAGACAAGTTGCAGATCCTTCATTGGATTACAATTATTGTAAATAATATAATTCCAATTACCCTCCGCTTTAGTGCCTAAAGGGTATATACAGCAGCCATCATAATTTATTTTCCCTGCTGGACAAGCAAGACGCTCCTGGATAGGCACGGAAGCAAGAACGGAATCTTCTGCTGACTGTAGCGCTGTACTATTCCTCTGCGGAGCAAGGATCGGAGGTTTCTTCGCTCTGACGCCTGCCGTTGTCCCGCGGCGGAGAATTCTGCATCCGAACTGCTTGAGAGCAGTATTGAGTTCCTTGGTTTCAGTGCGTTTTAGCATATAAATTACCTTTGGATGTCCATTTTCAAGTCCGGCAACGCTCCGCAGTGTACATCTTACCGGCACCGATTGCAACTGTCGGGCGGTCAGGTAGTGGCCGAACGTTGCGTTGGCCAAAATTTTGAGGCTTACCCTGTGGTTGGCCAAGGAGTCCTTCAAATTCGAACGTTCCGCTGAACATGTAGGATGGTAGAAGCAGGGTCGAAAATGGAGCGAAAGAAGAAAGATAGCGCGGAATACAGCGCTGGCTTTGCTTGTGGCCTCTACGCGGGCGAAGATTCTCCCAGCATTTTTAATCCGCGAGAAGAGCGGACTGACGAGTGGCGGCGCGGCTTTCAAGCGGGTCTGGAATGCCGTCGTTCCACAATGGCTATCCGCTCTGGATCGTCGGTCACGTCGAAAAAGAACGTGACGCCGAAATCGAACTCCTTAGATGCCTCTGGCATTCGGCGCGTGTCGTTGAAGTCAAAAGCAACGACGGCATCCAGAGAGAAACGGATTTCGGATCTTCCGTCATCCGAACGAACCGCGATTAGAGACTCCGAAAGATCGGCCATCTTGCCTTCAACGAAAAACGCTATGGAGCGAAGGTCCGCTTCGCATACCAAGTCGGAGGACTCCTCGGACCATTTGCGAAGTATAGGAAGGGCCTCTTCTCGTCCAATTATCACGATCAATCCCTCCATTCAGTCATTTCTCAAGGCACCGCTTCGTCGAATCAGAGAGCATCAGGCCAACAGTTCAGACAGCTCCCATACATGATCTGTGATCCCCGCTTCCATCGCGGGCGTGACGCGGATGCTCGAATGGATTCTGCAAAAGTTGTAGTAGCCGAAGTGTAGGCAGTACGCAGCCCACAGATTCTCCCACCGTTTGCTGAAGGCGTTCGTCAGTCTCGTTAGCCGTCGCATCTGCATTCTGATCGTCAAGTTTGCTCGCTCGACGTGGCTGGTACAAACTCTCTTGGGGTCGGGGTTCCCCATAACTGGGACCACCTCCATGGAGGCGATTTCCGAAGGGCTGTACCGGCCTTCCCCTTCGGTCGGGGCTTTGTAGACCTTAATGCACTGCGCAAAGCTGACGCGATCCGCCAGCGTGTCGCTGATCGAGTTCACGTAGGCCCCGAAGCCATCGCAGGTCATTTGGAAAGGCTGGGGAGCAGTGGCCGCCCGAAGTCCTTCGATGAAAGCATCGCATGTGGCCTTGTCGCGGCGGCCAAGAGCGAAATTCAAAATCAACTTGCTGTGGCGCTCGATGGCCACAAAGCACCACGCATCACCGATGGTATTGTCGTTCGCTTCCTCGGGGCGCTTGTGGCCTTCCTTCTTTTTAATGAAGCCCCAGATTTCGTCCTGAACGTCCTTGACGGGAACGTTGACGATGAGCCGTCCCATGACCTTTTCGCAGCGCTCCCCGGCCAACGCCAGGGCCTTTAGGATCGTCCCTCGATCCACGCCGCTAACCCGCATGGTGCTCCTGATGCTATTCCCCTCCAGGAGAAGCTGGACCACCATAAAAATCTTCTCTTCCGACACGTACATTTCGCCCAGAGTAAGCCGATGTTCCTCGGTGTAGGTCCGTCCGCACGTCAAGCAGCGGAATCTTTGCAAGCCGTTCCGATGCTTCCCGAAGCGTTGGCACGTCACGTCGCAATCCGTGCAAGTCACTGCAAGGGATGATTTTGTATCTGTCACTATGAATCAATTATACAGCGAGCGTGCGCTGTTTTTAAAGACCTAAATTATTTCGTGGAACAATTGTTTTCTCTCGTGTTATCATGTGATTGAGAGTTTTTGAGGGCGGGGTCTGAGTGTGCCTCGTAGACCCCGCTGATCCGTTTAAGGCCTCACGGCCTTATTGGGATTGTGATGGTTACTACGTAATCGCCGATCTCTAATCGGACGATCACTACCCATCCCCTCTTGAAAGTGGCCATCTGGTGAATGGCTCCTTTCCTTTGAAATACCCTCCGGCGTTCGTGCGCCGGAGGGTTTTCTGCTTTTTAGGGCAGAACTCGTAGTGGCTGCTGCTTACTGCTTTCGATAGTAGCGGCCCTCTTTCTTGATGACTTTGCCCCTTTCTACTAGAGTCTTCAGCGCCACATAAGGATAGTTTTCGTGCATCTTTATAGAAGCGGATGCGGCTGCCTTAAGAATCTCCGGGGGGGACAGACCGTGATCCCCCGCGTTCACGACTGCGTTATAGATCCAGTCGATATGGCTGAGCGCTGGTCCATCGTATGTGGCATCCTTTCGCGTGTCCTCAATGGGCTGTGCTGCGACCGCTGAACCATTCGGACTGCCGATATGCAGCCTCTTTCGGCGAACCTCGATCAGGTTCTTAAGGCTGGTGACTTCCGTGTTCCATTGGTCTTCCACCTCATGGGCATGGAGTCTTTCCTTGATGGCTTTCGCCAATTCTTCTTCAGCATGGAGTAGATCGCCCTCCAGCGCCTCAATGCTCAACGGACTGTTGCTGACTGCCATGAACCCATACTAACACAATCGTTATGGCTATGGGGTTTAGAGTATTAGGAATTGATTGTAGAGACTCTATGGACGGCTTTCAGGATTCCCGGCGCGGTCTTCCCCCGGCCCTGGTTTTGCGCTTCGCTGCCAGATCACGGAAGTAGTCCGGCCCGCGCGCCTCGGCGATAGACCGTCCTCCCTTGCGCCCGAGCGCGGCGGCATGGGACCCTACAGACTTCCGGTTCTCAGAGAGGAGATCGTCTGTGAGCGCAAGTGCGGCGCGAAGCAGTTCACGGGAACGACCTGTGCGGTTCTGGGGGAGTTTCGGTGTGGTCTCTAGAATCGTGTCCACTTCATGGATGATGTTCCGCAGGGCCTTCAGCGAGTCTGGGTCATGTGCCATACTTCCATCGTGCAGTGGGAACGCGATGGAAAGCAACAGCTTAAAAAATTTGGCCAACGCAACGTTCGGCCACTACCGGCGGTCAGCGTCGCCCCATGCCTCCACGGGCCGCACAGACGGCGTGTTTTGAGTCCTCGGAGGCTGCGAAGGCTCGGAGCTGCCCCTAGAACAAATCTCGTGGCTCATACTCCAAGAAGCGCTTCCGCGCCTTATCAAGTAACGCGACCGTAGGCGTGTAGCTTTCGGGAGCGGCGGCAGCGTGTAACATGGGTGGAATTTTAACATCGCGGCAGGCAGTTTGCGCGGGAAAAGGGAAGGGACGCGCGTTCTCAAAACCTTTTTGCAACGTTGCACAAAGGGCGCTTCGCACGACATCTCCATCGCGGAGAGGCATCTCGGGCGACGCGCTTCAAGAGTCGCCGGTGTTCGAGAGCGGATGTCATCGCACTTTTGTCGGCCAGCCCCGAGCGCGGGCGGAAAGGGTTTCGGGCCATTGCCAGTGCGGCGTCCGCGCGGCGTGTGTCGGCTGAATTGCGGCGGCGCTGTGAATGGAATACGATCCAGTCCGGCAGGGACCAAATCCGCGCGGCGCTGTACCAGATGGAAACAGCGGCCGCGGCCAATCAACAACGCGGCCCTATCGTTGTAACCTTTTCCGCGGCCTACCCCCAGCGCCCCATTTGCTCTCGATGCCGCCTTCTTATCCTTGCTTTTCGATCGGCCACCAAGCTGACCCAACCGGGATGCCATCCAACTCCGGGAACCGAGAAATCCCTCCTACAGGCCGGGAATATAGACGTCCGCATCCAGGGCTGAAAAGTGAATGCCGAAGCCGGATGGGCTCATCTCAATTTCCTCTAGCTGGGAGGGCCGGGCGTCTTCCAGTCCTTCCGCGTCCCCCGGGTAAGAAACTCACGGTCAGCCGGGAACTCAATTGAATAACGATCCGCCCCGTCTTGCGGTCATAATGCGCGGAAACCGCGTGTGGAGCGCGAGCCTTCAGATCTCTGGCTCGCTTGGTCGCTCTTGTGAATTCGTCAGTGGCGGTCATCCGATCCAGCCGCGCGCCGGCGACCTCACGGATTGCCTCCCACCAGATGCGGCGTGTCTCTTTCGTTCTCCAGGCAAATGTAATCTAACAAGTCGGTGTCGACTAGAATCGGCTGAGTCAGTGTAATCGTCCACGGAGCGGTGTAGGCTTTGGGATCGTCCACCGTGAGTTCGATTTTGAGCGTTCCGAAATTGGGGCGCTGGAACCTTTCGGTGACTTTGGCGGCTTCCGTCAAAGGACTGCCTCCGGAGTCCAGCCAGGAATCGTCGCGGAAGCCGATCGAATGGACGACCAGCGTGTCGCCTTCCCATTTCCCCGACGAGTAGCCGTTCCAGGAGGGATTTGGGTCCTCCGGCAAGGGGCGTCCATCGGTAAAGATTTGGCGGAAGGTGGCGTTGCGCTCGGCGAGCACTACAAGGAGTCCAGGAAACTGAACGAACTTCTTCAGCGTCGCGTCTGTGTAGATACGAAGCGCGCCGCGCGGCAGGCAATGCGTCTGCGGATCGTCCTTGCCGTTAGCAGCCCGGCGGCGGCGGACGAGCTCGGCGGCCCAGGGCTGGAACGGCAAGCCGTTCTTCAGGCTCCATCCGATGTTGACGAACTCCTGCCCGATCTTCTGGTCCGCGCAGCCTTCGGGCGGACAGGGCCGGTTGTCCTCCCACCCCCAGATGCCGGAGAGATCGGGCTTACCGTCAGCGGTTCGCGGCGCGGGAGCGGACAGATTGGGTTTGCCGTTGGGAAGTCGCGGGACTCCGGTGGTCGGATAGTGAATCCATTGGGCGTAGGCGCAAGGGAGTGCCAGAAGAGCGATGGCGACGCGTCGCATAGACACCTCGATTACCAAGTGTTCCACATTTCAGGGCCCGCTCGCCAACCGTAATCCGTCCGGAGCGCGACATCGGTAACAGAGCCGCGACGGCGTACCCTCTGGGCCGGGAGCAGTTTGCTGAACCTTCCGAGCTTACGGACGGAGCACGGACTTCGCCCTCCCCCCCCGGGGCAGGGCCACCTCATAAAAAAAGGTTTTTTGGGTCATAAAAATCCTCTCACGGAATTTTTATGGTTTTCATGACTTTTTCATGAACGGGCCCTTACACTGGAAAAACAACAGCGCATTATAAAAGACGCTGAGTAGCTAGGGTTTCGAGGATTCGCCCAGTGTAAGCTTGGCCCCTGCGAAGGGTACCGCGCGATCTAGGTCCGATCACGCTGTGAGGTCCCTTATTTGCCAAGAATCTGGGGGGTTGAGTCTCCACGCAGTTTTAATCTGTGGGGTCTAGCCATACCCATGTGCGGTAATGGCGCGCCCGATGTGTGTCTCCTGCTGGTTGCCCTGGCAATTTAAAACACGAAAGGACCGCACATGAAAATCACTATAGGCCGAAGTGTATGGCTGGTAGGGGCGTTGGCCGCTTTTCTGACTCAAACGACGTTCGCGCAAACTCCTGCCCCTTCTGCGCCATCCGATCAAAAATCCGCCGACAGCGCCAAGTCGGGTGTGTCTAGTGACGATGTGGCGAAAGAGATTCAGGCGATGAAGCAGCGCATCCAGCAACTCGAACGACAGGCGAACAATCCTGCGGATGCGCCTGCCGATGGCATCGCCTCGACCACGCCGA
>DATDGT010000402.1:0-12602 GCA_036521975.1 Bryobacteraceae bacterium | reverse complement strand
TCCCACCGGTCTCAAACCGAACCGCCGACTCATCTCATCGCTCGCCCTCAAACCCGGCAAGATATTGCCGCGATGGAACTACACCATTGCACCCAATCTGTGAGAATCTATGGAAGTTAATTTTGCGTGGACCCTAAGGCGTCCTTCTCAATGCCGCTATGGTGGAAGGACGTCACACCGGATCTCGATCCGTCGAAATTCAATCTCGGCAATTACCGGAAGCATATCGCTGGCGACGATCCCTGGGGGGAATTTTTCAAGCACCGGCAATCGCTGAAACTCAGCGAATCATCCGCTCGCTAAGCGCACAGCGAATGCGTTGTGCGCGTTTAGGAGTCCGGCAAACCGAACGCCAAAATCTCCTGCCCCGCCGCGATCACCACGTATTGCTTGTTGTCGAACATATAGGTCATCGGCGACGCCCTCCATACCGAATTGGTATTAAATTGCCAGAGAACCTTGCCATTCGCGGCGTCCGCGACCATAAAGCTTCCGCTGTTTTCGCCGAAAAACACCACGCCGGAAGCGGTCGATAAAACCCCCGCCGAAGCCGTCGTTTGACCACTCACCTGCGGGATCTCCCACGCGATCTCTCCGGTTTGAATATTGATCGCGCGCAAATATTTCTCGAACGTCTCGCCGGGAGCGGGCCGCGCCGCGCCACCCATATAGCCTTTTCCTGCTTCCCATTCGCCGTGCTGCTTGGAAAACACATTGCAGCGCTCCAGCGCGTTGAAGTAATACAGGCCCGTCGACGGATTAAATGAAGTGGAAAACCAGTTCGTTCCTCCCTGAAATCCGGGACAGACGTAAGTATTGCCGTTGGCCTCCTCCGGCAATGTTTTCAGGATCGGACGTCCATCCTTGCCGATTCCCTCGGCCCAATTCAGCTTCTTGAGAAAAGGCTTCGCCAACAGCAATTGGCCATCGGCGCGGTCGAGCACATAGAAGAATCCGTTGCGGTTGGCCTGAATCAGCAGTTTGCGCGGGCGCCCTTGCCAATTCGTGTCCACCAGCACCGGAGGCTCCTGCGCGTCCCAATCGTGAACGTCGTGCGGTGTGAACTGGTAATACCATTTGAGTTTGCCGGTCTTCGCTTCCAAAGCCAAAATCGAATCGGTGTAAAGGTTGTCGCCTTGCCGCTCATCCCCATCGAAATCCGGCCCCGGATTGCCCACCGGCCAATACACCAGATCGAGCTGCGGATCGTATGTGCCGGTCATCCACGTCGCGCCGGAGCGATGGTCGACATCCTTGCCCTTCCACGTCTCCGATCCGGGCTCGCCTGCTAAGGGCACGGTCCAGAATCTCCATACTTCTTTTCCGCTCGCTTGGTCGAACGCCGCAACAAAGCCGCGCACGCCCTCGTCGCCGCCCGCCGTCCCCGTGATCACCAGATTTCCCACCGTGAGCGGCGCGGACGTTCCGTTGTAGTTCAGATGCCAATCCGCCATTTCGGTTTCCCACAGCAGTTCGCCGTTGAAGCGATTCAAGGCGATCAGATGCGCGTTATCGGTGAGCATGAAAACGCGATCGCTCGCCGTCGCCACTCCGCGATTGAATCCGGCCGCCGCGTTGCCCGTAAGCCCTCTTGTGCGTGGACGCTGGTAGCGCCAGACGACACGTCCGCTGCCTGCGTCCAGCGCCCAGCACTCATTGGCGCTCGAAACGTAGATCAGCCCGTCGACCACTACCGGCGTGTTCTCAATCGATGTCACATTGGGAATCGGAAAGATCCATTTCACCGCCAGCCGCGCGGCATTGTTCTTGTCGATCTGCGTGAGCTTGCTGTAGCGATTTCCACCCGGATCGCCGTGATAAGTCGGCCAATCCACCTGCGAGGTGACCACTCGATAACGGCCATCGCTCATCTTTCTCAAAAGTACGATCTTCTTATCGTCCGTCCGGAGCTGGAGATCCTGCGGACTCTCATTCAGCACCTGGCCTTCGATGGTCTCCCCCGTCGTGGTTTGCACGCTTTTTCGCACCACCCTCGGAGGCTGTGCAGTGGAGACGGGCGCCTGGGCCGCCGCAATTCCCATAAGCAACAGGAACAGCATAATTCGCATGTAATGCAAGATACCACTTGTGGACCAGGCGCCAGCGCTAGCCCGCCCCTTGGCCAAGCCGGCTCTACTCCATCGCTCGAACTTCGTGAAGCCGCTCTCGCATCCATTCCGGCAGCGAGTCCTCGATCTCGGACGTGATCAGCCCGACCGAGTCCATATCCTGGATATGGACTCTATCTTTCAGGCGGAAGCTTTACGGCCGGGAGGTCGCGGCCGCACGGCCCTCCGGTTCGGGTGGCGCGGCAGTGCGTCGAAGCGCGGGCAGGATCGCCCAAGCGGCGCTTGCCGCCAGTGCGGCGGACACGATAATCCCCTGCGTCTGAAGTCCAGGAGTATGGTTCCCGAATAACTGGGCCAGAGGCTCCCGCAGCGCCATGATCCAGAGAATCAGCGCGTACGCCAGATAGTTATTGCGGACAAACCATAGGCAAAATGAAACGGTGCACGCGCCGGTGATCATTGCAAGACCCCACTGCAGTGCGAGTTCTCCGGACGTATGGATGTCTCCAGAACCATAGAGCGCGACGGCAAACAATGCCAGCAATCCCAACCTTAAGGGCTTCTTCAGTTTCCTGGCGATGAGCCACACCAGCGCCAGTAGGGAGGCGAGGGTCAACACCGAGGGCAGACCTCCCGCGAGGGCGGTGAGCGCGGGCGCGATGCTGGCAAGAATACTTGTGTCGCCGATGGAAAACAGCGCTTGCGCGTGGAACGTCGCGGTCAGCAGGGCTGTCAACCGGTCGAAAAACACGGCGAGCCCAACGGCCATCAGGGCCAGAATGCCCGCGTCTAAGCCAAACGACCTCCGATTCGCCGTCCGTAAGGCCGCAGCGGAATCTGGATAAGACGAAGTGAGGAACGCCAAGGCCGCTGCGAACGCCAAAAACAGAAACAATACTCCCAACAACAAGCTTCCGAACATAACGGCCTTGAAAATTTCCAAGGGAATCGCCGTGTTGTATTGGTTAAGCAAGAGCTGAGGGGATAACACTGAACCCGCTATGGTGAGCAACGCCGCAAGCCCGGACAACCAAAGTAAGCCGCGCCACCGCACCAGCCCTCCGCGTATGTTTTGAATCAGCAACCAAAGGCCGTAGAGAACGGCGCCCAGAGGAACCAGGATTCGGATCGCCGTTTGCACAATCGAGAGACTGTTCTGCCGCGAGCGGGCGCGCGAGTAAGCTTCCGGGATTTTCCAATACACACCAAACGATGAAACCTGATCGCCCGCCACCATCACTCTCAGGCGATAACGCGCCTCATCCACGTTGCGCGGATCGCCGGGCCGCGCTTCCCACTCGAACGTATAATCTCGGCGCGCCTTCTTTTTCTCGGAAGAACTCTCTTTCAGCTCTCCCGAGGCGAGATTCCATCCGTGGGCGGCGGCAAAATCGGTTGCGATTCGCTGTGCCCTCTCTACGGGCAAGTCCTCGCCGGGCCGGTCTTCGGGAATCGTGTGCGTGAAACCGAGCGCCTTGCCCGATTCGGGATCGACCGACACCCTGGCTTCTTCCTGGTCGAGCGATTTGAAATACCGCGCGAGCCAGAAATGGATAGGGCGGTTCCGTTCGAAGAGCTGGGAGACGTCGCTTACTGGCCGCCGCTCCAGCATGTACTTTCCTGCGACGCTGTCATCGCCGCCCCAATGCGTTGCCGGGATCACGATGTTGGTGAACCCGGTTGTGTTGAAGCCTTGGGCGCGAAGGAAGGCATCCGCCGAAGCGCGGGCCTGATCGGCCGAGATCCGATATTTCGGAGACTCGCCTAGCCCGCTGGTGGGGATCAATAACGCCAGCATCCCGATGAGGAACACGGCGACCGCCGCCACTCGCAATATGGCCCCAAGGGGCCGGTATTCCACGGCGGCGGGCAGTTCCGGCGGAACTGCCGCTGGCTCTCGCGTGGGCGTGGCTTCCAACGTATTCGACAGATCTGTATTCAACAACCCGCTCTCTGGTTCGAAACCACCTCGCCGCCAGTAAGCCACAAGCGCCACTAAGGCTGGGAGCGCCAAAATCCCCGCGCTAAAAGCGCCCGAAAACTGGAAATACAGATTGTGAGAACGCAGCAGGAGCATCGCGCTGTACATCGCGTCGATGGAATAGTGCCACACCAGCGTGGGAAGAATGCCCCAGCGAAGCATGATTACTCCGAGGACCACGCCGCCGATCCCCACCTCGACGCCTCGGATGTAAAACGGCTGATTGGGATAACCGGCATGGCCGAATCCCCAGACAAAGCCCGCTACCACCAGCGCCACCGCAGTCGAGCGCACAAGTTTGCGCAAGAAAGGTATGGCGAACATGCGAAACAGAAATTCCTCGAAAACGGCGGCCTGGAAGCCAATGAGCATCGCGAAGAGCCAAGGGAACCGGGTGTTGAGGAGATCGTCATAGGGCACCTCCGCAGGCGCCCACGCGCCGAGCCGATTGGCTAAGAGATAGAAAACGATTTGGTAAGCAAAGAAAGCGGCGCACAGCGAGATGCCGAGAATCGATCCCATGAAAAAGCGCTTGGTGCGGAGGCCGCGTACGCTGAACAGAGACGTAAGCGAGATTTGCCCCGGATAGGCTTCGCGGTACAAAGGTTCGGCGCCGGCCGTGAGCAGAAAGAAAAATAAACCCCATGCCACCGCCACGAGCGCGGATTGAAACAAGCTCGTAGCCAGGAAACTCCCGTACGAATCGGTGGTCGGAAAACCGAATTCTTGCAAAGGGAATTGGTTTAGCGAGGCGAGGAACGAGAGCGCAGCACCCACGCCTCCGATCAGGGCCGCCAATTTCCATCGCACTTGCTTCGCTCGTACGCGTTGAACCAGCACGACGATCAAGCCAAGAAGAAGAAGGACCATGGCGACGGTATCGGCAACCTCAGTTACGTTGTTTTTCGAGCGTAATTTCTCATAGTCCCGAGTCCATTGTTCGGGAACTTTCAGGTACTCGCGGTAGCCGCCGATTTCGTTGCCCAGAAGCGTGACCTCCACCCGGTTCTCCGCGTCGTGCAGATTGAAATCGCGCTCCTTCCAGGCAAAAACGCGATCCAGCCGTTTCGGCCGGGCAATCTGCGAGACTTCCACGAACTCGAGGGAAGCCGGGTCGCGCCGGAGATGGCTGCGCAGGAAATCCTCCGCGAGCGCGCGAGCCTGATCGGCGGCTAGAGCCGGGCCGGAGTCTCGCGCCGCGGCATCTTCGGGGATCAGATGCTCGAATCCGACCAATTCGCCCTTCGGCGTAATATCTACGCGATATTCCTCTTTTTGCTGCGGCCGAAACCAGCGATAGGACCACCGCCACAGCCGGACGCGGACGCCCATGATCTGGTTCGCCCGCTCCAATCCGGCTTCACGCTCCAGGAAGGTTTTGGCTTCATCGTCGAAGCTGAAACGCGCGGCTTGCTGGTAGGCCCGAACGTCGTAACCCTGGTCCGACAGAAAACGGCTGGCGAGAAGCCGCGCATCCTCCCGGCTGACCCGAAAATCGATCGACGCCTCGGGGAAAGCCCGGTAGAAATTGCGCACGGAGTACCAGGTCGCCCCGGCCAGCAGCGCCAAACAAATGGCGAGGAAACGCAAATCGGAAACGCGGAAGCGTTCTTTCATGCAGAACCTCCTCTCACACTATAAGCGGGGAACGGGAAAAAATGGTATCACAACTCGTGACTCGGGTTTAGCCTGGAGCCGGCTTCGCACGCCAGGGCCGCCCAGGTGACTGCGCAGCGGTTTAGCCGCCTTCGTCGGAGCCGCTTTCTTGCCGCGGGGGAAAACGACATATCGCGATCCGGCGAAAGTGATAGCCTATGTGGTGGCGAAAGCGGCGGTATGCACGCGAGTGCGAGTTGAAGCGTGCTCCAGGGCGGGGAAACGCCGCATTCTGAAGGAGGGACAATGAGTACACCAGCCGGCAAGACCGAAAGCTGTTCGGAAATCATTGCAAGCATTGAAAAACAAGCAAGTGAAGGAGTGAGATTCCCCATCTCCGAAGCTACTAAATTCGAACAGCAACTCCAAATATGTCTCGAACAGCGGAAGATTACGCAAGCGGAGTTTAATGCGCTGATTGAGCTGATGAAGACGCGGTAGACGCGAAATCCGATCCGTTCGCGCGAAGGCCGGCACCTCACGCGCGTATCGAAAATTGCCTTGCCCTGCCGGAAGCCTACTAGAGGTGCGGGCAATCGCCTCGGCAAATCCGACCCGGCGGTATACAGTCTGCGCGGATCATTGTCTTCGCCGACCGCGCCCCGAGCGTCTAAAGCCCCGCGCGGACTGAACCCGACCTTCAATCTCCGCGCTTACGCTATATTGGAAATTCTTCAGCGACACCTCAACCAATGAAAATTCACGAATATCAGGCCAAGACGCTCTTGGCGCGCTATGGAGTCCCCGTGCCGAGGGGCGAAGCCGCCATGAGCGCTAAGGAGGCCGAAGCCGCCGCAAAAAAAACCGGCGGAAGCGTTGTTGTTAAGGCGCAGATTCACGCCGGGGGGCGCGGTAAAGGCGGCGGAGTCAAGATCGCTAAAGACGCCGCCGAAGCGCGGGAGTTCGCCGCGAAAATGCTCGGCATGAATCTGGTGACGCATCAGACCGGCCCCGAAGGGCGGGTCGTGCAGCGGCTCTTGATTGAAGAGACGTTGCCGATCGAACGCGAGCTGTACCTCGGAATCGTGCTCGATCGCGCGCAGGGCAAGAACGTGTTCATGGCCTCCGCCGACGGCGGAGTCGAGATCGAGGAAGTCGCGGCCAAAACGCCGGAGCGAATTCTGAAGGAACCCATCGAGCCGGGATTGGGGCTTCAGCCGTTCCAAGCGCGCAAGCTGGCATTCGGCATCGGAATCGCCGGCAGCGTCGCAAATCTTGCCGCCCGCGCGATGATCGCGCTCGCCGAGGCTAACGAAGCGCTCGATGCGACCCTCGCGGAAATCAATCCGTTCATCCTGACCAAGGATGGCAAGGTCTGCGCGCTCGACGCCAAAATCAATCTCGACGACAACGCGCTGTTCCGCCATCCCGATCTAAAAGCGCTGCGCGACACCAACGAGGAAGATCCCCTGGAAGTCGAGGCCTCGCGATTCGGCTTGAACTACATCAAGCTCGATGGAAGCGTGGGTTGCATGGTTAATGGCGCCGGGCTGGCCATGGCGACGATGGACATCATTAAGTTCGCGGGAGGAAGTCCGGCGAATTTTCTGGATGCCGGTGGAGGCGCCAACGAAGAGCAGATCCGCAACGCGTTTCGCATTTTGATTTCCGATAAGTCCGTGAAAGCGGTATTGATCAATGTGTTCGGCGGCATTTTGCGCTGCGACATGCTGGCGGCGGGCGTGGTGAAAGCCGCGCGCGAGCTGGCCGTGAAAGCGCCCGTGGTGGTGCGGATGGAAGGCACCAATGTCGAAGAAGGCCGGCGCATTCTGCTCGAATCGGGATTGAACTTCACGATCGCGCGAGACATGCGCGACGCGGCGGAAAAAGTGGTCCGCCTGGCGAACCAGGGAGCGGCGGCATGAGCGTGCTGGTGAACGAATCGACGCGCGTGCTGGTGCAGGGTTTCACCGGAAAGGAAGGAACGTTTCACGCGCAGCAGGCCATCGCTTACGGCACGCATGTGGTGGGGGGAGTCACGCCCGGCAAAGGCGGCCAAAAACATTTGGACCTGCCCGTGTTCGATACCGTCGCCGAGGCTGCGCGCGCGACGGGCGCCAACGCGAGCGCCGTCTTCGTCCCTCCGGCCCTCGCCGCCGACGCCATCATGGAGGCGGCCGACGCGGGCATCGCGCTGGTGGTGTGCATCACGGAGGGCATTCCGGTCTCGGACATGATTCGAACATGGGCCTGGTTGAAAAGCCATCCGTCGACGCGCCTGGTCGGCCCGAATTGTCCCGGGGTTATTTCTCCGGGTAAGTGCAAGATCGGAATCATGCCGGGACAGATTCACAAACCGGGAAATGTCGGAGTGGTTTCTCGGTCCGGAACCTTGACGTATGAAGCCGTGGGTCAACTGACCGCGCTGGACATCGGCCAGTCCACCTGCATCGGGATTGGCGGCGATCCCATCGTCGGGACCAGCCACACCGACGCGCTGCGATTATTCAATGAAGACCCCGAGACGCACGCGATTGTGATGATCGGCGAAATCGGCGGGACGGCCGAGGAGCATGCGGCGGCCTATATCAAAGAACATGTAAGGAAACCGGTGATCGGATTTATCGCGGGAGTAACCGCGCCGCCCGGCCGCCGCATGGGACACGCGGGTGCGATCATCTCGGGAGGCAGCGGGCGAGCCGAAGACAAAATCGCGGCCATGAAGGCGGCCGGCGTCACGGTCTGCGCCACGCCCGCGGAAATCGGCGAAACCGTCAAAAGCAGACTCTGAATATGGAACGTACATTAGCTATCGTCAAACCCGACGCTGTCGCCGCGGGGCAAACCGGCGAAATTCTCGCGATGATCGAAAAAGCCGGCTTGCGCCCGGTGGCAATGAAGATGAAACGCCTCACCCAGGCCGAGGCAGAGGGCTTCTATGCAGTCCACAAGGAACGGCCCTTCTTCGCCTCTCTGGTGAAGTTCATGACCGAAGCGCCCGCGGTGCTGATGGTTCTTGAAGCGCCCAACGCCATCGTGAAATGGCGGGAGCTGATGGGCGCCACCAATCCGGCCAACGCGGCCGAGGGCACCATTCGCAAGCGTTTTGCTTCCAGCATTGAACGCAACTGCGTTCATGGCTCGGACGCTTCGGAGACGGCGGCTTTCGAAATCCCGTTCTTCTTCAGCGGGGCGGAGCTGCTGTAAAGTAGTCGCTTCGCCTCCGTGCTGCACGGCAACGGTCCCCGGCAGATGCCGGTCAGCCCTCCGCTGGCGCTCGGCATCGCGAATCAACAGCCATTCCAGAAACTCAGGCGCCAAATGAAAACTGGTCTCTTGCAACCTGGCCACAGCATCTAGCAGCGAAATCCAGCCCTGGGCGGCTGCCTCGCCGAGTACTCGCACCGTGCCCAGGACGCAATCCGCTATAGCGATGTCGTCACCGCCGTAATCGCGATCCTCGCGAGCTTCCCAGCCAACTCGCTTCGCCTACGGAGGGTACGAGTGTGGAGTCAGGACACGGATCTAGGCCCGTGCGCCCAGGCCATATAGTCCCCGAACGTGACGTGGAAAAACTCGCAGCTATCGCCGCGGTCGCGCCGCCGCCCCTGCAAACGGTCCACGAAGTCGGCTTGTTGCTGGGCGCGCGGTTTCCCTGGCTTCACGCAGAGTTTGCTCCACGCCCGAATCGGTGAAAATCCTGATCGCACGCAGTCGAGCCCACCGGGAATCACGGAAACGACAGTGTAGCCTCCGTGGCATCGGCATAAGTCACGGTGACAGTAATCGAACTGCTATCGTGCACATAGGAAACCTTCGTCCCATCCGGTTGGGTAACGTCAGTTTTTATCATTGACTTCGTCGCCGGAGGGCTACTCCCGGGTACCGGTATATTTGCCAGTCCCGTACTGGCTTTTGAAATAATTGGAGGAGGCGACGGAGGGTTTGGGGGTGGATTCGGATTCGCGGCGGTCGGTGTAGCAGGAGTTGGGCAATGAGGACCGTCCTGGCGAGTTCTCGACGTTACTTGTGTCCCCGTGCCTGGGGCATCTCCACCTCCGCATTTAACGCTTAGGGTCACGGTTGTGCTAAAGACATAAACGATGCATCCGTTGGCATCCGGGTTGGAAATGATACTAGAGGTCTCGATTGTGAGAGTCCAGGTACATGTCAACGGCGGTGTGAGTGGATCGGGAAAGGTGGCGCTGTCGGTGACTACGCTGTTTGGATTGGGCGCCGGAAAAGCCGTCGGCGGAAATGGCTCACTACCTACTACAAGACCGGGCATCGTAAATCCCTCCCTAGTTTTGTTAGCCTTCGCGAGCGGCGAAACGCCGGAATCGGGCGTCCCAGTTACAAGTGGTCACACGATTCGTTTCACCATCGGCCGTTGAGTACCCGTCGATTCTAGCGTATTTGGGCTCGTAGGGACGGACCGCCACACCGTCACGCCAGGGGCTGTGAGCCAGCCAGATGCTCCCCTTTACGCCACGGGGAAGGGCGTTCCGGGATGCGTCCATGAGCCGCGGATCAATCCCGACCACCGCTCCCTCGGATTTCAGTATATGAGGAACGGATCTGGATCTCCCAGTTCGCCGTGTGGGAGGAACGCTCGACATCGAGCTTATCAACGGATTTATTCCGCAGTTCGATGGTCGTGCGCGGATTCGTGGGAAGCCACCCGTGAGCTAGCGCGGAGCGCCACGCCTCAGACCCACACCTTCGAGCCGACGGAATTCCACCATTTCTTCTTGGACGCCATAGCGCCTGCTGTCCGGAGCGCAAGATGAAAAAGGCGTATTTCGTCATTTCTTCAAATCGGCTTTCCAGTTCAGCTCCACGGTGATGGGGGTTTGCGCATTTTGCCTGGGCGACACCAACATGAGAAACTTCTTGCCGTCGGCCGTTACATCCCAGCTCTCAACTGGGCGGAGCCGCGCAACGCTCACTGGGAGGATATCACCAACTCACCTGAGAACTACGAATACGGCGACGGCGGCGTGGAAAGCACGGGGAATGATCTCTTCAAGTGGGATCCTATACCGGAAAACTGGTTCGCCGCGCCATACTCGATCTGGCGTTTACGCCGGGCCGCACCACGATGGCAACATCGTTTCTTGCTGCGGGGCGGATGGCAATGTGGTGGTCGCAGCGGCTTCGGTGTAGAATAAACGCCATATCATGCCGCTTTCGGTAGGCGACAGCCTCGGCCCGTACAAAATTCTCGCGCCTTTGGGCGAGGGCGGAATGGGCCAAGTGTGGAAAGCGCGCGACACGCGGCTGAATCGCGTCGTCGCCATCAAGCAGAGCCACCGGCGTTTCAGCGAGCGATTCGAACGCGAGGCCCGCGCTATCGCGGCGCTGAATCATCCGCACGTCTGCCAACTCTACGACATCGGCCCCGACTATCTCGTCATGGAGTATGTCGAGGGCAAGCCCCTACATGGTCCGCTGCCGGTGAGCGAAACTCTGAAGCTGGCGGGTCAGATTTTGGATGCGCTGGATGCGGCGCATCGTAAAGGCATCGTTCATCGCGATTTAAAGCCGGGAAATATTCTCGTGGGTAAGGCTGGGGTCAAGGTGCTCGATTTCGGTTTAGCCAAAATGGAGAGCGACAAAGTTCGCGATGGTTCCACCGAGACCATGCCTCTTACCAGAGAGGGCACGATCGTGGGCACGCTGCAATATATGTCGCCCGAGCAGATTGAAGGGCAGGAAGCCGACGGCCGCAGCAACATTTTCGCCTTCGGCTTGGTGCTGTATGAGATGCTCACCGGTCAGCGTGCGTTCTCGGGCAAGACAAAGACCAGCCTGGTTGCGTCCATACTGAAGGACCAGCCGCGTCCCTTGAGCCAGCTTCAGCCGCTGGCGCCTCCCGCGCTGGAGCATGTGATTCAAACCTGCCTGGAGAAAGATCCGGACAAGCGGTGGCAATCGGCCACTGACGTGAAGCATGGGCTGGAGCTGACTCAAACTGGAGCGCCCCCCGCGCCAATCCCAGCCAAAAAATCGTGGATGTGGCCCGGAATCGCCGCGGCATTCGTCATAGCTGCGGCCGTCGCGGCGTGGGCCTTGTGGCCCAAGCCCTCTCCCGCGCGCGCTTCACGCTTCCAGGTCGCGCTGCCCGAGAATGTCGAATTCAGCGAGTTCGTCTCGGTTTCGCCCGACGGCCACAAGCTGGTTTTCAACGCCACTGGAGCGCAGAGCGGCCTCTGGGTTCACGATCTGGACACGCTGGAATGGCGGAAGCTGTCAGGCACCGAAGGCGGAGGGTCGCCGTTCTGGTCTCCCGACAGCCGGTTTCTTGGGTTCGCGGTTGGAAACCAGCTAAAGAAGATCGAGGTCGCGGGTGGCCCTCCGCAAACCCTCTGCTCCATGGCGGGGCGGCTTGGCACTGGCGCGTGGAGCCGAGACGGTGTGATCGTGTTCGGGTCCCGAGGCGGCGGCCCGCTGCATCGAGTTTCCGCCACAGGCGGTGTGGCGACCGACGTTACCGTTGTCGATACCGCGCGTGGGGAAACCTTCCACTCTTTGCCTGCCGTCCTTCCCGACGGCAAGCACTTTTTATATTTCCGCCAGGGCTCGCCTGAAGTTCGAGGGATCTACGCAGCGTCCCTGGATGCCAAGCCCGCGGAACAGCCGCGCGAGCGCGTCCTGACAACCAGGTTTGCCGCTCCGTACGTAAGCATTTTCCAATCGAAGAATGAGCATGAAAGAACTTGACAACGCAGAGTAGTTGACAGGAATGAGGAGGCCGCGCAGCGGCCGACTTCCTTTCTTGGGTTTTGGGTTTGAAGAGATAGAGCTCGTTGTCGTGATGCGGCTTCACAGAAAGCGCGGCGGAATCGGCGAGGAACTCTTGCATCGGCGCAGGAGCTTGGCCTTGGCCGCGTTCATCTGTTCGGCACACTCGGTGTCGCTCATCGCGCCGGCCCAGGCGTCCATCTGTTGGAAAG
>DATDGT010000401.1:0-50949 GCA_036521975.1 Bryobacteraceae bacterium | reverse complement strand
CTGGTTCTCTCTGCCAGGATTGCGCCGTCGGACGGGCCTTCACCCTCCCAGTGGATTCATTGTCGAACGAAAAAAAAGAATGCTCACTTCCGTGGATTAACGGCGGTCCGTCCTACCGATTGGCCGGTATAAAAGGACTTCACGGGATTGAATTTCCCGCGTCGCCGTCATCTCGCCCGGTGTCTCGACGGCCGTCTCCCAGCGCCTGCCGCACTGAGTAGTAGATGTCCGACCGAACGACGTCTAGGAGGTCGTTGACAGTCCTGTGCTGTCCCTCCGATGTCTGTAGGTCGCGAAGGAGTTGGACGCAGAGCGCACATGCCCTGCGCAGATCTACAGGGCCGCGGGCAAGGCCCGCGCGCACCGCCGCCGCTAGGAAATCCCACTGGGACGGATCAAGCACGACGTCGGCTCTACGACTGACGGATAGCGCTGCGTGGCAAGCGACCTGAGGGTTCGAATCACGGACGCAGGAGATTAGCTTTGTCAATAGTGGCCCCGAAAGCGAGGGAACCCTCCCGGCAGCGGCAGCGCCAGCGCCGCGGACAGCGGAATCGCCGTGCTCTAATGCGGACTCGACGAGAGCCGTGACCTTCTCGAGAAACGCTGCGTTTGGGTGTTCACCCGCGATGGACGCCATGCAAAAGAGAGCGGACCCGGCGACGTCGCTTGGGGAGTTGGTCTCAATTCTGAAGCGGCTGAGCTGCGCCCCGGGACACTCGTCGGGATCGGAGTGGGCAACTCCGCTCGCGTGAGGTTCGAGGCGACTGACAGCAAACTGACACGTGGATTCGTCGGAGACGCTGGAGAGGAACAAGAGGGCTTCGATAAGCGAGACCTTATTGGACGGAAGATTCGCTGGATCATCAAGGACGTCGAGTACAGCTTCGGTGAGTGCGCGGATCTGGTCTGCCGTCAGCCATTTGCGCAGGGCAATTGCGGCATCCAGTTCGATCATCGCGCCGTAGATAAGTACTGTGACCCGAGCTTGGGGCGACCTCTTATCGGCTACTGCCACGTACGACCCATCGAGGTCGACCTCTTGCCCAACGGCAATCCGCTGGACCTGTTTCCGAAGCCGTCTACAGACCACCTGTACCAGGCGACCGAGCTGCTCGGGAGAGGGTTGCCGCTCAAGCAGAGGAACCAGCCGTGCGAGCTTGAGGTTCGATATCGGAGTCTCTCGCGGCAAAAGCGCATCTGCTAACCTTGTGCGGGACTCTGCGCTCGACCTCCTTGCAATCATCTCCGCCAGTTCTAAGGCATCGTCGTAGTCCACGTCGTGCCTGTGGGGGCCGAGCAGCGCGATGCATACGGGTACCAGCATTTCCCTCGTGTTAGCGCTGAGCCTGGGAAACGCGGATATTGCCAGCCGTATTAGGTCGCGGCGATGCGTATTGAATGTATTTAGTAGTGGATGTTTCAGGGCAATCGCCACCACCCGATCCGCCTGCTCACCGGTGCACCTGTACATCAGTGCGGCAAGGACTCTCCACGAGGCCGCGATTTTTTGACCGATATCTCGCGTTCCCGGCATGCGCCCCGCACCCTCGATCGCCCAGTCCACAACGCGGCCGACCATTGCATCCGGGACGACGTCCCTGAGTATCTCAATTATTACGGTGGCCACGTAGCGGTGCTGCAAAAGGTGCGCGCACCCTAGAATGCATTCGATAGTTTCGGAGACTGCGCCACCGCTAACAGAGTGCAAAACCTGCTCGCCTAATGCTCTTGCCGCGGCCTCGCTAGCCGAGACCACCGCGTGATACGCTGCCTCGGGAAGCCAGCCCAGGGCACAGCATTCCCTGGCCATCCGCTCGTGTGCCGTGCGCAGTTGTAGCCACGAGCCGCCCTCATACGCGTCGACCAGGCCATTCCAGTACAAGGGGAGCGCCTCGTAATGTTCATCACGCCGTGCCGCGTCGTCAGCCTGCGCCAATTTGGATCCGGAGCGGTTAGCGTGACCTGCCGCGGTGAGAAGGTCCTGCATCTTGTAGTGCTCCGCCACCGCTGAAAAATCCAGGGTCGCGAGCCGGATCTCGTTCTTATTCCCATCGATGGTCGCCTTCTCATCGAGCGGCGCACGTTCAGCGAATTGGTCGATTCCGTGGGCAAAAACTTCCAAAGCCTCCGCGTTGTCCCCGTCGAGGCTAAGAATGTGGGCCTGCGCCATGAGCAGGAAGGGGCGTGCGTGTGAGCTTACGCCCGCGGCGTCAAGCAGCTGAAGACCCTCCCGTTTGTGACCCGTCATGCTGAGAGCGAGAGCTTTTGCGATACGTAGCCGAGTTCCCGGCTCAAGTTTCTCAATGCCCATTACGTGCCCCGAAAATCGGTGACCTCCCTGAGCCTGCCAGATAGAAGACACGCCTCCGCCCCCCGGGCTTCAATGGTGAGCCGTGCCGGATGACCTGGTGCAACGGCGATCGCGCGGTCTATGGCGGCCTTCGCGCCCTGGAGGTCATGAATCCCGAGGAGACAGCGTGCCCACATATCCCAGAACGAGAATTGTAATTGGCTATCACCGAGCTGGTCTACAATCGGTTGAAGGTCTCTTAACAGTTCGGCAGCGCGCATCGGTCCGGCATCCTCGATCGCCATAATGGAGACCTCGACACTGAGCCTGACGCGCTCTTCGTTCGGCAAGGCGGCCGCGTGCCGCCCAAAGGGTCCGATTACGGATGTCCAGGCTTGCTTGCGCGCACCGTCCTGCCACAATCGCTGGCAGACGCCAACGAGTCGACGCAGATGCTCCGCCGGGCCCAGCGCACCTCTCTCGCGCTCCAGTTCTTCGAGTTCAGCGGCCGCCGACCGCTGAGCCTCCATCACTATGACAACCTGCGGCTGTTGGGTACGTTTCTCAGAAACCTTCTCCCTAAGCTCACGGAGAAATTCGCCCACCTCCGGGTGCGTGTCGTCTGAGCGTTCGTATGGTAGCAGCGTTATACCGTGGTCTCTCTGAAATCGCCTAGCATTAATCGGGCCAGGCTTCTCAATCACAGCATAATGATTTGGTGTATTCCCTTCAAAAACCGCTCGGCTCATATTCAGGGTGAGCTGAAGATCAGGATCGGTTAGGCTGAATCCCACAAATAAGACAGTGTATTGCGAGAAAATGTGCGAGATGCAGCTTTGGTACGCGTTGTTGAGCAGGAGCTTTTGGTAATCCTTGGTTCCCAGGACCACCGTATCGATGTTGTCGATGTCCCCGTGTGCCTTGAGCAGAAAGAATCTGTCGCCGCCAATTACTTCGTTCAGTTCCGCAGGCTGTTGCTGTGTCAAGACGATGTGATCTATTCCGGCTGTCGTAAGCGCGATTTCCATCAGTTTGTCATAGTTGGTCGTAATAATCCCGGCGAACGGAATCGTGGCCAGACAACCGTGGGCGGCCGTTGGGCGTACGTCGCCCGGTCGGAAGACGGCGGCAAGCGCATGTCGGTAGCGTGTTTTGCCTAACTGTTCGAATAGCTCCGCGGCAATCGTAAGTAGGTCGGCCGACTGGTCGTCCAGCATCCGTTGGATTTCATCGAGGTCAGCGAGTGAGAATCCCTGTTCGCCAGCCCAAGTCACGATTTTCCGGAGCGCGCCACGCCAGCCGGGTATTCCGGCGTTCTGTGATGGGCCCGAACCGATTACTGCTACGCACCGACCCGACAGGGTACGCTGCACCAGATCCGCCGGAACCGCGATGCTGCCCAAGTTCGTCTCCGTTACCGCCCAGAATACCAATCGGTGCGCCTCGACGCCTTCGCCTCTAACCGCTACGAGCCGGCGCAAGCTTTCCCTTAGAGGGCAGTGATGCTCACCCGGCACCGGCGGTTGGGCCGCGAAGGGGTTGGGCCCACGTGCCTGGTTGCCTCTAACGAGGATGCCCAAAGGCAGAATTGTCCGGTCTCTTGGTTGCCGAGCCGCATTGGTGTGGTGCGACGTCTGCCAAGTCGTTAGTGTCCTACCGGAAGTGCCGTCGCGATGAAATTCGATGAGCGTGCGAAACTTTGGGCAGCGGCAGCGGCTTCCTTCAAGTCGGTTTTCATCCGCCAACCTACGGCAGCGCCGCGGCACCAAGATTAATCCCGTGAAACGCCGTCCACGGAAGCCGCGCCAACGGCAGGTCGCCACGCTCAGCGGGAAGGAGATACAGAATCCGTATCCGCCCTCTCATGGCGCACGACCGGCGCCCATCCGCAGGTGGGCCGGACGCAATGGGGGCGCAGCCGGCGCCCCCTCATTGCCCCTGCCGGTTCGCCTGCCACCTCAAGACGAAGCTGGTGGGGGCCTGTGCGCCTTGCCGCCGCGAACCAAGCACCGAGCGAACGAGTGCCTCCCCGCACGGTTCCGAACTCCCGAGACCGCGAAAACCCGAATCCCGGGGCTCTTTTTTAGCAAAGCGCCACCTTCCCCGCAGTAAGGACGGGCAGAGGACCCGGCTCCCCACCCTTTCGCCTGTTTTCATCTGACTCCACATCAGAGCTTCGAAACCACCAGCCCCAAAACGTTCGCCACCACAAACTCTCCAATTTCTCGTACCGCCCCAACAACTTGCCCGCAGACTCCACCTGGTGTTTCCCCCATCGCCGGTATCGTTCCCGTGAAGGAGATTTTCAATGACAGAAGCACAACTCAACGCCCGCCGCGAAAACGCGAAGCTTTCCACCGGGCCAACGACGCAAGAAGGTAAGAAGCGATCATCCCTCAACGCCTTCCGCCACGGACTCACCGGCCAAATCGTCGTCCAAACTCTGGAAGACCAGGAAGCCTTCAACAAGCACTGCGATGGCATCCGCGAAGCCCTCGCCCCCGTAGGCGCCCTCGAGCTCGATCTCGCCCAGGCCATTGCCGAGGACCGCTGGCGCCTCAATCGCGCCCGTGCCTTGGAAAACTCCATCTTCGCCCTCGGCCAAACCGAACACGTCCCGGACGACTCCGACAACCCTGATGTCGACGCCGCCCTCGCCCAAGGCCGCACCTGGATCGCCCACGCCCGTGAGCTTCAGCTCCTGTCTATTTACGAAAACCGCATCCGCCGTTCGGTGGAAAAGAACACGGCCGAGCTCCGCGCCCTGCAGGCCCAGCGCAAATTCGCCCCCGTCGAAGCGCAACTGAGACGTTTCCTAAACGCCCGATTCGAAGGCGGAAACGACGACCCCGCCGGCGATGTCCCCGCCGAAATCCCAGACTCTTCGGTTTGTTTTTTCGAGGACCGCGATTCAGCGTCAGATCAGCCAGAACCTGAAAGGTTCACTGAGAAAAGCGCGGCGCCTCCCCCTAAACCAGCCACCCGGCCGAGTCGGCAAGAGCCGCCTCAACGAACAACCGGGAGACCAGAGCCCCGGAACAACCGGCCCGAACCCACCCGCCAGCCGACGATGGACGATGTACGCGCCATCATTGGGGATTTCAGGCGGTGAGTGGGTCCGAAATCCAATCGGGCAGCTCACGCGTCGTTGACCCGCGAGGCCTCAGCCCACAGCGCCCGTCGCGGGACCGGGCGCTCAGTCCAATCACTAACTCCCCGCTGCGCCGTGCTGCGTTGTGCGCTGAGTTAGTGGAAAGCCTGGCTCTGGAGTTCCTACATTTCGGCAGCGGCCGGCCTGGGCACGAGCGCACAGCCCGCTCGTGGCGTTGTGCGCGGTCAAGAACGAGCGCACAGCCCGCTCGTGGCGTTGTGCGCGGTCAAGAACGAGTGGCACAGCTTCAGCCCGTGACTGTTGTCGAAATAGGCGTCCAGCTGCGCTTAAAAATGCGCCTTAGAAACAGCCGCCTTAAAAACAGCTTGCATTTCACAGTCCCGTTGGGATATCATTGGGTCTCCCACGTTGAGTCGCTTTCGCCCGTCTGGAAGCGTTCCTCCAAGTCCGAAAAACAATCTCCAAGTCCGACTACACCCACGAAGGCGCACAGAGCTTTTGGTGCGCGCAGTCACTCATTTTCTCGTCAGGGGGTCCGTCAGTTGAAATGTCGGCACTAAATATAGGCTTGCAAAAACAGTTTCTCGTCTCCTTAGTTTTTCTGGGATTGGCCGGTGGTTCGGCGGCGGCACAGTCCACTTTCGGCTCCTTTATTGGGGACGTGAAGGATCCTTCCGGAGCCGCTGTGGCGGCGTGCGTGGTGACCATCAAGAACACCGCCACCGGCGCGGAGCGAAGCGTCGTAACCGACGCTCAAGGCGCTTACGTGGCGGTCAACATGGAGCCGTCGACATACGAAATCACCGTGGCCTTGGCGGGCTTCGAGAAGAAGACCTTCGCCGGTATTGAGTTGACCGCGCGGCAGGAGGTTCGCATTGACGCGATTCTTTCCCTGGCGACTCAAACGCAAGCCGTGCAGGTGGTGGAAGCCGCCGCCGCGCCGATTAACACGGAAGTCTCGAACATCGCGGAAACGAAGCTTGGACGTGAACTGAACGACCTGCCCGTGGCGATCGCTTCGCGCGCCACCGGATCCACCAGCGCCTTCACCACGCTGACTACGCAGCCCGGTGTGGAGGTGGACAACAGCGGAAATCTTTCCGTCGCGGGATCAAAGCCCAGCATGCTATCGGTCTCCATCGACGGCATCAGCTCGGTCAGTCCGCGCGCCACTGCCGCCATTCCCGAGCTGTTCCCCTCTTTCGACGGGATCGCGGAGATTCGTGTGAGCGAGATCGATAACACCGCTGAGTTCGGCGGTATCAGCGACATCACCACCATCTCGAAAAGCGGGACGAACTCGTTCCACGGAGGCGCTTACGAAAACAACCAGAACACGGATTACGACGCCCGCAACACGTTCAGCGCTACGGTTCCCAAGCTCGACATGAACGATTTTGGAGCATTCCTCGGCGGTCCGGTGTCGCTGCCGCATCTTTACAGCGGAAAAGACAAGACGTTTTTCTTCGGCGATTTCGAAATTCTCCGCCTGCCGAAACAAACAGTGTTGGTGGAAAGCGTTCCTTCGTTGGCTTTGCGCAGCGGGAATCTTTCGGCCTACTCCAATACCATCATGAACCCCCTAACGGGCGCGCCATTCCCGGGAAACCAGATTCCGGCGAGCGAGATTTCACCGATAGCGGCGAACGTGTTGACGTACTTGGATCCGCTGCCTAATTCGGGGGCGCCCAATTCCCTGGTGAATAATTACGTGACCAATTTCGGCGCGCCGATTTCCAGCGATCAAGGCGACATGCGCGTGGATCAGAAGATCACATCCAACCAGACGATTTTCGCCCGCGGCACTTATAAATACAAACTCACTCAGGCCGCGCCGTCGGGCTCGGCGTTCGCCGGGCCGACCTTGACGCCCGAGCACGATTACGCGCTGACAGTAGCCCACAACTGGGCGATCCGGCCGAGCGTATATAACGAAATTCGCGCGGGATACAGCGGGAGCGATACCTCCAGCAGCAACGGAATACCGGCCGGCGTGGCCGCATCGGAATTGGGCCTCACTTTGGCGGGGCCTCCTCCTCCCGGCACGGCGCTGCCGAGCTTCAAGATTTCAGGCTTCCAGGGCACCAGCAGCGGCGCCTCCTCGATTTCCAGAACATCCACCACGCAGTTTCTGGATAATCTGACCGTGGTCAGGGGCAAGCACAGTTACAAGTTCGGCGTCGACGGCCGCTATTTGACCGCCCTCTATACCAACGTCTTTGCTACGGACCGAATGGGCGTGTACACTTTCAACAATTCGGTGACCAAGAGTTTGGTTGGAAACGCGTTCGCCTCCTTCCTGTTGGGCATTCCCGACAGCGACACCATGGCCACCGTTCTTAATCCGAATTCCAACGGCTATGCTTGGAGCTACGCCGGTTACGCGCAGGACGATTACAAAGTCACCCAGCGTTTGACGATCAACTACGGAATACGGTACGAATATCATCCGATGTTCAACGACAGGAACCACAACACCGCGAACTTTCTCCCCGCTTACTCCTCGATTCAGGACGGGGTCTTCGTGCATGGCGCGGTAGTGATTCCCGATCGGGCCGTAGGACTGGTCAATCCGGCGTTTGCGGAATCGCTGGCGCCCATGCCGATTTTGACCGCGAGCCAGGCGGGCGTTCCGCAAAGCCTGCGTTATTCCCAGAAAACCGATTTTGGCCCACGCGCGGGTTTTGCGTGGCGCGCGACTCGAGACGGAAAGACCGTGATTCGCGGCGGGTACGGCAAGTTCATTGAGACGGAGCTCGGCAATCTACTGGACGCCGCGTGGGCCGTGGAGGCGAGCGATGTGGCGCTGTTCACCAACAAAATCTCGGGTGGCCAAGCCCTATACAAGTTTCCCTACCCATTTCCCGCGAATCTCGCGCAGCCCGGCACGCAGGTGTTCGATTTATCGTCGAACATCCATTACCAGGATCCCTACGTTCAGCAGTGGAATCTCACAGTTGAGCGGGACCTCGGATTCCAGACGGGGCTGCGGCTTTCCTACGACGGTAGCAAGGGTTCCAATCTCGGTTTGACCGACAATCCGGATCAAGTTCCGGCCAACACCGCGGGATTCGCGGCCGCCACGGCGTTCGCGCCCTATCCGTTGCTCGCGCAGATTGTCGAGGAGACTAACGGCGGACGCAGTAATTACAACGCCTTTACCGCCTCCTTGAATAAGCGTATCTCGCGAGGCCTCCAAATGCAGGTCAGCTACAATTTCGCCAAGAATCTCTCAGACGAAGGCGGATACAATCCGACGACTTTCGCGGGTTCCGGCGGCGGCCAGACCACCGACTATTACCACCCCAATCTCGACTACGGGAACGTCGGATTCACTCGCCGGCAACGTTTCCTCGCCACGTTCCTGTATCAACTGCCTTTTAACCACACCCCTTACCGTGCGCTAACCGCGGTCGCAGGCGGCTGGGAATTGGCCGGGGTTGTGCTGTTCCAGAACGGTCCGTTCATGACCGTGCTGGCTAACGGCGCCGATCCGTCGGGCACCAATTTCGAAAACATCCAGGGAAATGGCCGTGCTGATATCGAGCCGGGCGTATCGGTGATTCCCGCCAATCGGAGTATTTACAACTGGGTCAATACGGCCGCTTTTGCGATCCCCGCCAACAACATTGGACGATTTGGAAACTCGCCGGTAGGATCGGTAATCGGTCCGGGCACGCAAGCGGTATCGCTTTCGCTCCTCCGCAGTTTCAAGATCACGGAGCGGGTACAATTGCGGCTGGGCGCGGCGGCGTCGAACGCTCTGAATCACCCCAACTATGGAACGCCCGGCCTGACTCTGGGCACATCGAGCTTCGGCATAATCAGCTCGATGCAGTCGGCTGACGGAGCGGGGCCGCGCACAATGCAGATGACGGGGAGACTAACGTTCTAGTGCTTACTTGTGGTAGAGCAGGCTTTAGTCTGCAACGGAGGCTTCAGCCTCCGTCCGGACCTGGGCTGAAGCCCAGGTTGCAGGCTAAAGCCTGCTCCACCAAAAGCATCTTCAACAGAGATATATTCGTGATAAGCGAGGTGCAGTCATGAAGAAAGCGACGGCGCTCGGGATACTGTGGCTGGCGATGCCGGGATCGTGGCTCTTGGCGGAAGACAACAACGGATGGAGCCCCAAGGCGGCGGCCTCTTATCTCGACCAGCGAGCGGAATGGTGGACCACCTGGCCCTCCTCCGCGCGCGATCACGACACGTTCTGCATTTCCTGCCACACGGCCTTGCCTTACGCGCTGAGCCGCCCGGCGCTGCGAAGCGCGCTGGGCGAGCAAGCTCCCTCCGCCACCGAGCGCAAGGTGATCGACAACGTGACGAAGCGCGTTCGCATTTGGAGTGAAGCGCTGCCGTTCTACAGTGATGAGAAGAACGGCGCTCCCAAAACCGCCGAGGCTCGTGGGACGGAGTCGGTTCTGAACGCGCTAATCCTATCGAGCTACGACGCTCGCCAGGGCAAATTCGGCGACGACGCGCGCAAGGCGTTCGACAATATGTGGGCCCTGCAGCTCAAGACGGGCGACGCAAAAGGCGCCCTCACGTGGCTCAGATTCAACAATGAGCCGTGGGAAGCCGACGATTCGCAATTCTGGGGCGCGACACTGGCGGCGGTCGCCGTGGCAAACACTCCGGCGGCTTACCGGGCGCAGCCGGAAATCAAAGCCAACGTTGGCCTGCTGGCCGATTATCTTCAGGGCCATCAAGAAAGCCAGTCGCTGTTGAATCGGGCGGTATTGCTGTGGGCGGCCGCGGGCGTCGAGGGCATCTTGCAACCCGCCCAGCGATCGGCCATCGAGGGTGAGCTTTTCGCCAGGCAACAGAGCGACGGCGGATGGAGCACCTCGTCCCTGGTTATTGCCGGCTGGAAGCGGCGCGATTCGACGCCGCTCGATTCGGCCAGCGATGGCTACGCCACGGGACTGGTGTCGTTCGCGCTCGAGCGAGCGGGCATCGCGAGCTCCGACCCGCGCCTGAAGAGCGCTCTCGGCTGGCTTGCGAAAAACCAGGATCGGGAAGCGGGCCAATGGCACGCGACCTCGCTGAACAAGCAGCGCGATCCGGCTTCCGACGCCGGACGATTTATGAGCGACGCCGCGACCGCGTATTCGGTCTTGGCCCTGACGAGTGGCAAGTGAAGACCGTGTTGAAGACGCACCCGGTCGAAGGACGCCGCGAGTCAGCCCCGCCCGTCAGGGCGGGGATCGGCGTTCCGGCGGCAAGTAAATGGGAGCTATCATGAGCGCCATGACGGAGTCATTGAGAAAGCCAACCGCGATCGCTTTGGCAGCCGCGCTGGGAATTGTAGCCCTCGCGCCTTCCGCGCAAGCACAGGGACGGGGCGGAGGCCGCGGAGGCGGAAATGCGGCTGGTCGCGGAGCGGCCGCAGCCCCCGAGACTCCCGAAGAAGGGATTCCGGTAACCGACGCTCTCACCATCGCGAAATGCTCGAGCTGTCACAAGCAGGATGAAAAGGGCAATCTCACGCGCATTTCCTGGATCCGCACGACGCCTGAGGGTTGGGAAGAAGCCATCAAACGAATGGTGCGCCTGGATGGTCTGACGCTGCAGCCTGCCGACGCCAAGGCTATCTTAAAATACCTGAGCTCCTCGCATGGGCTGGCGCCGGAGGAAGCTAAGCCGGCGATGTATATGGCGGAGCACCGCACGCAAGACGAAGTGATCCCGAACGAATCGATTCGCTCTACCTGTAATGGCTGCCATGCGTTGGGACGGGCGTACCAGTGGCGGCGTACGCGCGCGGAATGGTCACTGCTCGCGGACTTGCATTCGGCGCTGTATCAGCAGGCGGATGCCGCGTTCCGGCGGAACGGCGCGGGAGGGTTTGGAGGCGGCGGCGGAGACGGAGCGGGCGGAGGAGCGCCGGCCACCGACGCGGCGGCGGCCAATATTTCGCTTGACACCAGTCTCGATTTTCTGGGCAAGAATTACGGGCTGCACACGCCGGAATGGGCCACGTGGCGAGCCCGCATGCGGACGCCGAAAATCGCCGGGCGCTGGCTGGTCTCCGCGCACATTCCCGGCCGCGGAAAGTATTACGGCGAATTGACCATCGCCCAGGGCGCTGCTGAAGACGAATTCACCACCACCGTGAAATTGCAACCGGTCGGCGGCGGGCCGGCCATCTCGCGCACCGGAACCGCTCTCGTCTATGCGGGCTATTCCTGGCGCGGGCGGTCGAAAGGCGCGACCATGCCCGCGAATCCGGCGCCCGGCGATCTCTCCTCGGAGATGCGCGAGGCGTTGTGGATTTCGCCCGATCAAACCTGGGCCGAAGGACGCTGGTTTTGGGGCGAGTATCAGGAATTCGGAGTGGACGTGAAGCTGAAGCGCGCGACACCTGAACCTTCTCTCTTGACGATGGATCGATATTCGCTGAAAACCGGCTCGCAAGCGCAGACGGTGCGGCTGATCGGAAGTAATTTGCCGGCGCAAGCGGCCGCCGCCGATCTCGATTTCGGCTCGGGTGTGAGCGTGAAATCGATTGTTTCGCATTCGTCGAATGAAATCGTCGCGCAGGTGGATGTGGCGGCTAACGCCGTACCCGGCAAACGCGACGTGGCGTTCCGCAATTCCGTTCTAGAGGGCGCGATGGCTATCTACGACAAAATCGATTACATCAAGGTTTTGCCCGAAGCCTCCCTCGCCCGCTTGGGCGGCGATGCGAAGTCTCCGCATCCCAAAGGCTATCAGCAGCTCGAAGTGATGGCGTACAATCGCGGCGAAGACGGCAAGCTCTACACCGGCGACGATATCGAGCTGGGACCGGTAGAGGTGACCTGGTCCATCGACGAGTTCTACTCGGTCTTCGGCGACGACGACAAGGAGTTTGTCGGAACGCTGGACGGCAACGGCTTGTTCACGCCGAATCTCGACGGCCCGAATCCTCAACGCAAGTTCAGCCGGAACAACTACGGCAACGTCTGGGTGGTGGCGACGGCGAAGAACGAAAAGGATAAGGACGGAAAGCCGCTGGTAGGCAAGTCCTATCTGGTGGTCGCGGTTCCCACCTATATTCGTTGGGATCAGCCGGAGGTGGGCCAGTGACCCCCGACCGTCAGCCCCGCCCGTCGGTGACCGCCGCCCATCAACCGGGCCCGTCAGTGACCGCCTCCCATCAACCCGGCCCGTCAGAGACCGCCGCCCGTCAGCCCCGCCCGTCAGGGCGGGGATTCGAACTCGGCGAATTCCACACCTTCGAAGGAGGCGGACACAAATTCCTCTATTCGGTCCCCGCCGGAGCCATCTTCGAGATGGACGGGGGAGCAGCCGCGGTGATTAGCGAGCTTGAGGGGAAGCAAGCGACACGCGAAGAATTGGTCTCCGCCCTCCTCGCGCGCGACTTCGCCTACCACGACGCTTCGGATTTGGTCGACGAGCTGGCGCAAGCGCGCGCCATCGTTCCCACCGGCGCCGTACGCGACCCGCTCGAACCCCCGCCCGCCGATTTTCCTCTACAGAGTTTGGTGATGAATCTCACCAACCAATGCAACTTATCGTGCCAGTATTGCTACGAATTCGGCGCCGATAAAGTCGCTACGCCTGAAGGCAAGCCGAAGTTCATGGACCTGGAGACTGCTAAGGCCTCGGTGGATTTCCTGTTTGCGCAATCGTCGGGCCGCAGGGCCGTTCATATCACCTTCTTCGGCGGCGAGACGCTAATGAATTTTCCGCTGCTGAGGCAAGTGGTGGACTATTCCCACGAGCGCGCGACCGTGCTGGGCCGTTCCATCGATTTCAGCCTGACCACCAATGCGACGCTGCTGACTCCGGCGATCATCGAGTTCTTATCGGAAAACCGCATAGGGGTCACCGTCAGCATGGACGGTCCGCCCGATCTGCACGACAAACTACGAGTGTTCTCCAACGGCCGCGGCAGCTACAGCATCATCGAACCCCGCGTGAAGGCGTTGATTCAGGGCCATCGCACCCGGCCCATCTGCGCTCGCGTGACCTTGACCAACGGCGTCACCGATGTGGTGCGGATTTTCCGGCACTTGAAGAACGAGATGGGATTTCACGAGGTCGGATTCGCGCCCGTCACCACCTCGCCCGACCGCCTCTACGCCATCAACGAGTCCGGAATGGACGGAGTCCTCGATCAGTTTCATATCCTGGCGGACGAATATCTGGAATACGCCCTGCGCGGCGAGATGCACGGCTTCACCAACGTCAGCGACACCATCGCGGAGCTCTATCAGGGTGTGAACAAATCCCATCCGTGCGGTGCCGGCCTGGGGTTGCTGGGCGTCGGTCCTTCCGGCGACATCGCTCCCTGCCATCGCTTCGTCGATTCGGACACGCATTCTCTTGGCAATATCGCGACGGGCGTCGATCGGGAAAAACGCGCGGACTTTCTCGCGCGAGGTCATATCGATCGCAAGTACGATTGCCACACCTGCTGGGCGCGTCCGCTGTGCGCCGGAGGGTGCCATCACGAAGCTTTCGTCCGTTACGGAGACACGGGACATCCCAACCTGCATTACTGCGACTGGATCCGGGATTGGACCGATACTTGTTTACGCATTTTCGGCACGATCAGCGTTAAGAATCCAGAGTTCTTGGAAAAATTCGCGGAAAGGAAGGCGCTATGAAACATTTGCGAGCCGTCAACAAGAAGGCCCGCCGCATTGAGGAAATGGCTGCGGCCGCCGGCCCCCCTGAAGACCAAGACGTAATCGCACTGCAAAATCCCCAAAACCCGGCAGCGGCCCCGCCGCGTCCGCACGTGCCCATGGGATGCTCGCTCGCGTTCTCGCCAGGATGGGAGGTGGACTCTTCCGGCGGCACCGCCGGGCTATGCCAGCCCGTCGAGCGCGACATCTACGACTGCTATGTCACTTGTTTCTGGCCGGCGCAGGTGCCCGATCACTTGAATAATTCTCCGGATTGGGCGAATAAATGCGCATCGGCCACCAAGGATTGGCGGAACTTGGATTTGGTATTTCCATAAATGAGTCTATGAAGCAACAGATTGCAATTCTCGGCTTGTCCATTTTCGGTTTGTCCGGCGCCCTCGCGAGCGGCGGCACGATCTACGCGGGCGCGTATCCCGACCTGGTTCTGGTCATCGACGAAGCCCAAGGCAAGGTCACGGACCGGATTCCCCTTACCACTGGCCTTCCCCGCGGTTTGCGGCTTTCTTACGACCGCAAATCCATCATTGTCAGCACCAACGACCACAACGGCTTCGAAGTGCTGGATCTCGCGACGCGTAAAATCACCAGCCACTTCGTCTTGGACGACGCCACGCACCGCTATCGCATCAACGGGGGCGCTCCCGATCCGCAAGGAAAGTTGCTCTATGCCTCGGCCACGGAAATCACCAAGCAGATCGACCGTTTCGAGATCGGCAAGCCCAAGTACACGATCGTCGACATGGCTCAGCAAAAGATCGTCAAGACGGTGGATGAGCCCGAGGAGGGGGGACGCGGCGGCCGTGGCGGAGGAGGCGGTGGCGGCGGGCGCGGAGGCGGTGGATTCGAGGTCTCGCCCGATGGCAAGTACCTGTATCAGTTTGGGCCCACAATCACGGTATTGAATTCCTCTGACTTCAGCGTGGTGGAACGAATTGAGCTCTCCCAGCCGGACGTGGAGAATCCCGGCTTGGGCGGATTGCTGGAATCGATCAGCCAGCCGGGAGAGCACGTTGCCGTGTTTAACTACGCCGATCCGATTATTCACAACCGTGTGTTCGGGCTGGCGCGATTCGATCTCAACACCAGGAAATTCGATTTCACCCCGATCGGCCCGGCGCCGGTCGCGATGGCCAATCTGCGCATCACGCCGGACAAGAAAATGGGCTACACCGTGATTACGAACGGAACCCTGGGCAATAAGCGCTGCGAGTTTTGGGGAATCGATTTGGGGAACAGTAAGCTCGCCCGCACCGGCGAAGTCCCGTGCCGCTCGCGCTACAGTTTCGGGATCTCTTCCGACGGGAAGAAACTCTATATGTACGGCGCGGGATTCGAAATCGATGTGTACGACGCCGTCACTTTCAAGCACGAAGCCACTTGGGATCTAGGCAACGATATGACGGGAAGCATGGTCGTGCTGCCCTGATCGAACTCACAGCTCGTAAAGGGCCTCGTCCTCGGTCTCCGCGAGACGCTCGAACTCCTCGACCGTGAGCACTGTTATTGTGCGGCTCGCCGCGTCCCCGCGCCCGAAAGCGCGTCCCGGACAGGCGGATCCACCACGCGTGCGGCGAACCAGTTGGGATAGGTAAGGGGCGGCGCGGTCAGTTCGTCCAACGCCGCTACTTCCTCGTGGGAGAGTTGGAGATCGGCCGCGCCGAGATTGTCTTCCAGTTGAGCCATCTTGTTGGCGCCGAGCAATACGGAAGACACATAGGGTTTCGCGAGCAGCCAAGCCAGCGCCACTTGCGCCGTCGAGGCTCCGCGCGCGGATCCGATCTCGCGCAGGCGATCGACGACCGTGTAGCTCTTTTCCCGATCGTGCGGCAGGAAATCGGAAGCCGAGAGGCGTCCGGCGTCGCCTTGCGGATTGGCGCGCGTGTACTTGCTGGTCAGCAACCCTCCCGCCAAGGGACTCCAGGCCAAAATCCCGATGCCTGCGTCTTGAACAAATGGGGCGATCTCCTGCTCCAGATCGCGGCCGACCAGCGAGTAGTACATCTCGGCGGCACGGAATCGCGCCCATCCATTGCGCATCTGAAGACCCACGGCTGTGGCCGCGCGCCAGGCGTTCCAGTTGGAAAATCCGATATAGCGGACCTTCCCGGTTCTCGCGAGCGTGTCCAGCGCCTCTAGCGTTTCTTCCACGGGAGTGAGCGGGTCGGGGCGGTGAACCAGATAGATGTCGATATAATCCGTACCCAAGCGCCGCAGGCTTTCTTCAGCGGCTTCGAGAATGTGATGCCGGGAAAGGCCCTGGTGAACTAAAGCTGGCCCGGTCCGGAAGCCGACCTTGGTGGAAATGACCACGTCCTTGCGGCGGCTGCCGAGGGCCTTGCCGAGCATCCGCTCCGACTGGCCCTCCGTGTAAACATCGGCCGTATTGAAATGATTGACACCCGAATCCAGCGCTCTGGCGATCAGCTCGTTGGCCAGATCCTGGCCGGAGACTTTCGAAATCGGTTTAAAGAGCCCCTCCGAGGTCCCGAACGTCATCGCCCCCAGGGCGAAGCGCGAGACAATCAGACCGGTGTCTCCAAGCCGGTTGTATTGCATCGTCAGTTGCCGGGCGCGGCTTTTCGGCTTTGCTGCACCTTGGGCGCGGAGATGTAGCCCACGATCATGTCTTTGCGGACTTCGTTAACCACCAGCTCATAGGGCTGCGATGCGCGCGACAAGTAAAACTGCAGAGGCTCGTTTACGTAGCGATCTTTCTTCTCGATCGGCGGCTTGTCATCGGCGATGAGCACGATGCTATAGCGCTGCTTCTTCACATCGGCGCTCTCCAGGCGCACCAGGACATCGCCTTCCTTGGTCGGCTTCTTCTCCTTGGCCAGCCTGAATTCGGTATAGTTGCGCTCGCCCAAGGCCTTCAGCGCCAAAAATTCATTATGGTTAGTCGCGATCAAATCGCTCTGCACACCCAGATCGCCACTAGTTCGCTTCAAATCGGCGATGGTTTTTTCAAGCTGCTGCTTGGTGGAGGCTTGCTCGGTTTTCAGATTGTCCACTTGTCCCGAGACTTGGCCGACCTGCCCCTGGGTGGCCGAGGCCTGATCCTTCACTTGAGAAAGATCGGCGGTGACGGCGGTCACGCGTTGGGCTTGCTGGTCCTGAGCCTGCTGGAGCTTCGTGGCCAATTCATCGGCGTGCTTGCTGGCATCCACTTTCGCCTGCCCGGCCAGTTGGCTGGCCTGAGCCTGCGCCGCGGCCAATTCTTTCTTCAGATTGTCAACATTACGGCGGCTGGTTTGCGTGGATACGTTCGAGCTTTCTTCCGCCTGAGCGAGCTTCTGGTCGAGCGCATCCAGCCGGTCGTTCATGTCGGCGCGGAGTTGGGTCAGTTGCCCATTGAAGGAATACAGCATGATCCCGAAAGCGATCAGGAGCAAGGCCACGGCGACGAACAACACTGGAATCTTCCAGCCGCCGGATGTGGGCGCGGGCGCCGGCAAATAAGTCGGCGGCGGCGGATACGCCTGCGGCGGATACCCCTGCGGCGGTTGGTAAGGAGCGGGCTGCGGCTGCGTACCGCCACCGCCGCTAATCGGACCACCGATAATCGAACCCATAAGTCATCTCCTTTGCTACACTAAAACTCAATAATAACACCGGGAGTCGGCCGCCATTCGGCCCCGCCAGTCTGCGGAGGCGAGTGTTTGCACCGATCCGTTGCCGCCAGTCGCGGCTGACAAAAGTTGGATGGATGACGGACAAAAGAAGTTTCCTTCGCGATCGAGATAGAATTGAATGTTATCCTGATCCCTTCTCCATGTCTTCGATCGACGTTCCCTTAAAGCCGGACGGGTTCGGCCCCGCCGCGCAGCGGGGCTTCGGCCAGACTTCCCGCAAAGATACATGGTGGCTGGAACCCTTGCTGGTTCTGGTGGGCTATCTAAGCTTTATCGCCTATGCCAACTGGGCGGTCTACGAAAACAACTACTACAAGCTTCCGGGCACCAGTTACCTGTCGCCGATGTATTCGCCGCTCCTGTTCGTCAATGCGCCCTCCTGGTGGCCGGGGATTCTGCCTTACTCGGCGGCGATTTTTATTCTTTGGGCGCCGCTTGGATTCCGGTTCACCTGCTATTACTATCGCGGCGCATACTACAAGGCGTTTTGGGCGGACCCTCCCTCCTGCACCGTCGGCGAGCCGCGCAAGAGCTATTGGGGCGAGCGCACTTTTCCGCTGATTCTGCAAAATGTCCATCGTTATTTTCTTTATCTGGCCATCCTGTTCATAGGAATTCTCTCCTACGACGCGTGGCGCAGTTTGTGGTTCGACGGTCCGGCGGGGCCCGGAACCCAATTCGGCCTGGGGCTCGGATCACTGGTGCTGATTGCCAATCCCATCCTGCTGGCTTTGTACACCTTCGGCTGCCACTCCTTCCGCCATCTGATCGGCGGGGGAAAGGACGTGCTCTCCGGGAATCCGGTTCGGAAATCGTGCTATGGATGTGTCTCCAGCCTGAACCGCCGCCATATGCTGTGGGCCTGGATCAGCATGTTCTACGTCGGTTTCGCCGATCTCTATATCCGTCTTTGCGCTAAGGGCGTGTGGACCGATTGGAGAATTTTCTAGGAAGATGCCCGAATATCAGACGTACCAATACGACGTCCTGGTGATGGGCGCCGGAGGCGCCGGATTGCGCGCGGCTATCGAAGCTTCCGCCGCGGGGGCGAAAACCGGCGTGGTGACCAAATCGCTGCTCGGAAAGGCTCACACCGTGATGGCCGAGGGCGGGATGGCGGCCGCCATGGGCAATGTGGACGACCGCGACAATTGGCGCGTGCACTTCGCCGATACCATGCGGGGCGGGCAGTATTTGAATAACCCGCGCATGGCGGAGATTCACGCCCAGGAAGCGCCCGCCCGAGTGAAAGAACTGGAAGCGTGGGGCGCGATGTTCGATCGCACCAAGGATGGCCGCATTCTGCAGCGCAATTTCGGCGGGCATCGCTATCCGCGGTTGGCGCACGTAGGCGATCGCACCGGTCTGGAAATGATCCGCACGCTGCAGGATCACGGCGTCCACCAGGGCATCGAGTTTCACATGGAGACCACCGTTGTAACGCTACTCTCCGACGGCGGCCGCTGCGTGGGCGCGCTGGCCTACGATCGCGAACGGGGCAGGTTTCTCGCCTTTCATGCCAAGGCGGTGGTTCTGGCGACCGGCGGAATCGGACGGGCGTATCAAATCACCAGCAACAGTTGGGAATACACCGGCGACGGCCATTCGTTGGCCTATCATGTGGGCGCCGCGCTGCTGGATATGGAGTTCGTGCAGTTTCATCCCACGGGAATGATTTGGCCGCCGAGCGTGCGGGGAATTCTCGTGACGGAAGGCGTGCGGGGCGAAGGGGGCGTGCTCCGCAACAAGGAAGGGCGGCGATTCATGTTCGACGATATTCCGGCGAACTATAAATCGCAGACCGCCGACAGCGAAGACGAAGGCTGGCGCTATACGCAGGGAGACAAGAACGCACGCCGGCCGCCGGAGCTGCTCACGCGCGATCACGTCGCGCGCTGCATCAATCGAGAGGTGAAAGCGGGGCGGGGAAGCCCGCATGGCGGCGTGTTTCTGGACATCTCCTGGATCAAAGAGAAGCTTCCCAATTCGGCCGAGCACATCAAGAAAAAGCTGCCGAGCATGTATCACCAATTCAAACAGCTCGCCGACATCGATATCACTCAGGAGCCGATGGAGATCGGCCCAACCATCCATTACGTGATGGGCGGCGTGCAGGTAGAGGGCGACACGCAAATGTCCACCATTCCCGGTTTGTTCGCCGCGGGAGAATGCGCGGCTGGATTGCACGGCGCCAATCGCCTGGGCGGAAATTCGCTTTCCGATCTGCTCGTGTTCGGCGAGCGCGCGGGCGAATTCGCCGCAAAATTCGCCAGGGAGAACGGAGACGGGAAATTGCCTGCCGGTCAGTTGGACGAGGCGGCGCGGAAGGCACTGGAGCCTTTCGACCGTGGACCCTCCGGAGAAAATCCCTACGCAATTCAGCACGAACTGCAGGAGACGATGCAGAATCTGGTAGGAATCGTGAGGCGCGAAGAAGAGATGCAGCAGGCGCTCGAGAAAATCGCACGGCTTAAGGAGCGCGCGGCGCAAGCCGGCGTGGGCGGCAATCGCGAATATAACAATGGATGGCACACCGCGCTCGATTTGAATAATCTGCTGACGGTTGCGGAGATCGTGACGCGGACGGCGCTGGAGCGCAAAGAGAGCCGCGGGGCGCAATTCCGTGAGGATTATCCGAATAAAAGCGAGGAATGGGGCCTATTTAATTTGCGGGTTCAGAAATCGGATGGCGAAGTTTGTGAAGTTTGTATCGAGCGCGTGCCCGTGATTCCGATGACCGCGGAAATGAAGCAGATCGTGGAGGAGCAGAGCAAGTAAATGGCGTCGGCAATCTTTCGGATTTGGCGCGGGGATGCTTCCGCGGGGGCGTTCAAGGATTACACGACGGAGATTTCGAGCGGCATGGTGGTGCTGGATGCCGTGCACAAAATTCAAGCCGAGCAGGCGAACGATCTCGCCGTTCGTTGGAACTGCAAGGCAGGGAAGTGTGGGTCGTGCTCGGCGGAAATCAACGGCCGCCCCAAGCTGATGTGCATGACGCGGCTCAATACACTGCCTCTGGACCAGCCGGTGACCCTTGAGCCGATGAAAACCTTCCCGCCTCTAAAGGATCTGGTGACGGATGTTTCGTGGAATTATCGCGTGAAGGAGCGCATCGAACCGTTCAAGCCGCGTAAACCCGATGCCGCCGACGGCACCTGGCGGATGCAGCAATCCGACGTGGACCGCGTCCAGGAATTCCGCAAATGCATCGAATGCTTCCTTTGCCAGGACGTCTGCCACGTGCTGCGCGACCACAAAATGTTCGATAAGTTCATCGGTCCGCGGTTCCTGGTGCATTCGGCCGCGCTGGAGATGAATCCGATCGATTCGGCGGACCGGCTCGCCGATCTGCGCGAAAATTGCGGCATTGGTTATTGCAATATCACCAAGTGCTGCACCAAAGTCTGCCCGGAGGAAATCAAGATCACCGATAACGCGATTATTCCGCTAAAGGAGCGCGTGGTGGATCGATACTACGATCCTCTCGCGCGCTTGTTCAAAATCTTCCGGTAGCATGGGTTGAGATTTGGAGATGACGATCGACTTAAAGCCGGAGCAGGAGCAGGTACTCGATCTGGCGGTTCAATCCGGCGTATATCGTGACCGGGATGAGGTGCTTGCTCAGGCCTTCGAGATTATCCGTGAGCAGATTCAACTTCAGGAGTGGATGTTGGAGCGGCGGGATGAGCTGGCGGGCCATATAGCCGCAGGCTTCGCTCAGGCTGAGCGCGGCGAGCTCGTGGACGGCGAGACCGCGCTTAAGCTTTTACGCGAACGCCGATCCGAGCGGCGGAAGCCTTAGTGGCTTCACCGTTCGAACTAACCCCGCAGGCGACAGACGATCTTGACGAAATCTGGTGATTCATTGCACAGGACAGCATCGATGCGGCAAATCGTGTCGAGCAGGAGATCGTCGCTTCCTGCCGCCGGCTCGCCCGTCATCCCTTGATCGGAACTAAGCGGCCGGACATTACACCCCTGCCGGTGCGCTTCTGGACCGTCACACGTTTCCCCAATTACGTAATCGTTTACCGTCCTGAAACGGCTCCCTACAGATCATTGCTGCCCTTCATGGAAAACGGGACCTGGAGAGCCTGCTTCGCACCCGTTCTTTGTGATGGCGTCCTGAGGGCTTCAGCGAGGATCCCAGTCACACCCGCCGCTGAAGGATCGCTTGAATCAGCAGCAAGATCCCAATGCAAACCAGCCCGGCGTGAATCCATTTCACAAATGCCTCCGTTTTCAGGCGATGATTCAGAGCACGGCCCAGAAATGTCGCCGGAATTGCAACGAAGAGGGAAAGCAGGTAATAGTGCGTTACGGCGGGAATCCATAATCCGGAGAGCCAATAACCCGCCATCGTCACTGCGCTGGCCGGTAGGAAATAGCCCTGTAGCGTCGCTCGAAAGTGCTGCGGAGACCACCGTTTCATCGCTCCGTAAATCGCCAGGGGAGGGCCATTCATTCCATAAGCGCCTCCCAGCACACCGGCCAGGAATCCGCAGCCTATGACCCAGACGCGGCCGTCTCCCTGCAGTTCCGGCGGTTTCCGGGCCAGAAGAAAATACCCTGAAAAAGCGATGATCACGATCGCCAAGGCAACTTTAACTAGCGCCTGGTGCGCGCTTGCCAGTAATGCGATTCCCAAAGGGATACCAGCGAAACTCGGCGCGAGCAGCCAGATGGCGCTTCGCGCATGGATCTTCCGCCAATCCTGCACTACCACAACGCCCGCGATGGTGATCGACAGCAGAACCGCAAGGGGCGCGGCAATTGTGATCGGAAGGCTGAGCGCGAGCAACGGCACGGCGATCAACGCTTCTCCAAATCCGAAGGTCGACCGGATGATGGTGGCCAAAAGCACAACCAGCAGAACTTGTATCGTAGGGCTGAAAAAGGAGGGCAACTCAAATTCTAGCTTTGTCGCCCATATCACCCTCCGCCTGGGCCGATCTGCCCTGGCAGGGTCATGACCTTGCGGGGATCGACGCCACTATCGACAACCACACCGAAGAAAGGAACCATCATCTCCTCCCAGTCTTGAGTACCGCCGTATACATTCGTGCTTGGGTCGGGATTCCAGTGGTTGTTCGCCGAATTGTCGTAGTGCGCTGCAACATGGAGTTTGGCGCCCTTCGGAACCTTGATGGGCGATGCGACGTCGTAGCCGAGCTGCCAGGCAGGATTGTACCTGGCAACCCGGAGCAAGATTTCAGAGCTGCCGTCCGGGTACGTCACGACATACGTCATGTCTTTCCCGCGCAAATGCATATGGGGCATGAACCACACCCGTTCCGCGTCCACATTGAACTTTCCCTCCACGACCGGACTCTCCCAATTCGGGTCGCCAGCCGGGATGCGGAAGATTTCTCGATTCAGTATGGCCGGGGATTGTGGCGAGTACGTGACAAACCGCCGGTGGGGTCTTTCCTTGGCTACCGTAAAGCCGATCCGAATTGCTTCGGTGACTTCCTGTCCTTTCGGCGTGTAGTGCATCTGAACCACCAGGTCGGATTGCGCCCGGATGAACTTCGCAGCGCCGTAACGCCGGTAGTCCATGGCGTTGCAGCCCGGCACGTAGACCGCTTGAATCGAACCGGCGCCTCTGACCGGATCATCGGTAGTGGGCTCTCCGTACCTCACGCTCGCCCGATGCGGCTGGATGAAGATCGCCGCATGATGCACTACTGAAGGATCGCTGGGGAGTATTTCGATAGAGGTCACCCATTGATCGTTCGCAAAGCCGCTCGGAACAGTAAAATATGTCCACTCAACCGTCCCTTTTGCAGGAACGCGATACGCCGGCAGGGATACCACGTGGTCCGGCGGTATCTGCCAAGCGCCGCTGGCTCGTTGCACAGGCGGCGGAAAGTCTTTCGGGTCTCCTTCCGGCGGATCTCCTTCCGGGGCTCCGCTCTCCGCCCACGCCACCAGTGTGCGGACCTCGCTTTGGTTCAACGATGGGTCGTTGGCGAAATGGCCATATTGATCGTCCGCAAACCATGGAGGCATTTTCTTGGACACCACCGCCGTCCTAATCGCCTTGGCCCAAGGCCGGGTTTCCCCATAAGTGAGGAAAGACATCGGCGCTATCTGTCCGGGGCGATGGCAGCTCTGGCAATGCTTTTTCAAAATGGGAACGACGTCGCGGTTGAAGGTGACCATAGCGCCATCGCCTGCAAACGCAACGATTGAGGTGAAGGCCGCCAGCCAGATTCGCATCTTCTCTCGTTGTACCGCAGAATAACCCCAATGTTAGGCTGTGGTATGCCCATCCTGACTTCTGACCGCCGCGATTTCCTGCGTATTCTCATAGGCGGGCCGGCGGGGCTTTCGATCGCTTACCGCGCATTTGGTCAGACAGCAGCGCCCGACCCCATCAAGGCAACAAAGCTCACGGAACGAATCGTCCTGTTCAGCGGGGATGGAGGCAACGTCGGCTTGGTGCTGGCCGACGACGGACTGATGATGATTGACGGAGGGTATGCCAATCGTGCTGTCGAACTCCAGAAGTCATTTAACGAAGCCGATAAGCACCAAGTAAAAGTTCTATTCAACACCCACTGGCATGGGGATCACGTGGGGTCTAACGAACTACTCGGAAAAGCCGGCGTGAAGATTGTCGCGCATCAAAACGCGAAATACTGGCTCACCCAGGAGGTGACGATCGCGGCCTTGAATACCACCGTAGATCCTCTAAAGCCGGAGGGCTTGCCTGGCCAAACTTTCGTTGATGGCGGCAAGATGACCTTCGGCAAGCAGAAGGTCGAGTACAAGTGGGTCCCGAATTCGCACACTGACAACGACACATACTTTTTCTTTCCCAACGCAAACGTACTCCACACTGGAGACCTGTTTTTCAACGGCATCTATCCTGTGGTCGATTACTCGACTGGCGGCTGGATTGGTGGGATGGCGACGGCGTTGGACAAGCTTCTCAAGGTCGGCGACGCACAAACCAAAATCATTCCGGGGCATGGACCGCTGGCCACCAAGAACGACATGAAGGTGGCGCGCGACATGCTTCATATGGTCCATGATCGGCTGAGCCAATTTTCCAGGAAAGGAACCAGTCTGGACGACGTAGTGAAGGCCAATCCGGTGGGCGATCTGGAGGCGAAATGGGGCCAAGGCTTCCTGAATGGGGAACGCTTCCTTCGAGCGGCCTACCCGAGCATCGCCAAACATGAGCAACTGGTAAAGGCCGGAGGTTCGCGCCGCGTTTCGTGGTAGCCGTATCCTAAACTATTGCAAATTGCGCTCGAAGAAATCGACCGTCGTCGCGCTCAACTCACCTGCGTATTGGCCCGTGACGCCGTGCGTTTTTTGCGGATACAGCGCCAGCTCGAATTGCTTCCCCGCCGCTTCCAGCGCGGCGATCATCTGGAGCGTATTTTGAAACAGCACGTTGTCGTCTTCGAAATTGTGCGCGATCATCAGCTTGGCATTTAGATTTTTCGCTTTAGACGCGACCGCGACTTTAGCATAGCCGTCGGCGTCCTCAGAAGGAAGACCCATGTAGCGCTCCGTGTAGATCGTGTCGTAGTTTCGAAAATCGGTGACGGGCGCTCCAGCCATCCCGCACTTGAAGACGTCGGGAGCGTTCAACAAGGCGTTCAGCGTCATGAAGCCGCCGTAGCTCCAACCACGAATCCCGATTTTTCCCGCGTCCACGAAGCCGAGCGAGATCAGATGCTTGACCCCGGCCACCTGATCCGCCAGCTCGATTTCGCCCAACCGATGAAAGATGGGGACCTCGAATAAATGCCCGCGACCGGAGCCGCCGCGATTCTCGGCTTGCCAAACCACGAATCCTTTGTTTGCGAAAACTTGCTCCAGCGAGATACCGGACCAAGCATCGTGCACGGGCAGATCCACGCCGGGTCCGCCGTAAACCAAAACGATGGCCGGATATTTCTTTCCGGGTTGAAATCCGATGGGCTTGATCAACTCCCCGCGAAGATCGGTCCCATCCGCGCCTTTGAAACGGACGATCTCCGGGATCGAAATGTCGTATTGGTCCTTGCGCTTCCAATCCGGAGATTCGCGAACAACGGCGAGAGAGGCGCCGCCGGAATGGAGGCTAGTGCGAGGCGGAGACGCGAGCGAGGAGTATGTGTCGAGATAATACAAGCCGGACGGCCCCATCGAAATACGATGCGTGCCCGAATTTTCGTCGATCCGCCGCCGGCCGGAGCCGTCCAGCTTCACCGAAAACAAATGGGTTTCCACCGGGTCGCCCGACGTGAAAAACACGCGTTCTTGGTTGTAGCCGGCGATTGCCTTTACTTCGTTGGTTTCGTTGGTGAGGCGCTTGACCTGCTTGCCATCGTTCGAGTAAAGGAAAATTTGGCGCAGGCCGCCATCCCGCTCGCTGGTCCAAAGAAAATGTTTTCCGTCCGGCAAAAATGCGGCGTCGCCCGCAAGATTGATCCAGTAGGGATCGGATTCCTGAAAGATTTGGGCGGGCGTGCCGGAATCGACGCCGATCGAAAACATTTCGAGCCGATTCTGGATGCGATTCATCCGGACGACGTACACCACTCTCGAATCCGGCATCCATCCGGCGCGGGCGATTAACCACGAATTCTGCGTTTCGCCCACATCCAGCCATCGCGTGGCGCCGCCGCTCGCTGAGACGATTCCAAAGCGAATTTGCGCGTTGTTTTCGCCGGCCTGCGGGTAGCGTTCCGGCTCGTAAATCGCGCGTAAGTGCAGCAGATCCTCATGGGGATAGAGAGGTTCGCGGCTGGTATCGAACTGAAGATAAGCGATCGATCGGGAATCGGGCGACCACCAAAACGCCGTACCCAGTTCGAGCTCCTCCGGGTAAACCCAGTCGGGCCCGCCGTTGACGAGCGTTGCGGCGCCGCCGGTTGTGAGGCGCGTTTCTTTGTGGGACGCCAAGTCGAGCGCGTACAGGTCGAAACCCCGGCGGAACGCGACCGATTTCGAATCGGGGGCGAGCTTGGGATCGTGCTCGATTTCAGGCGTTCGCGTAAGTTGATCCCATTTACCCGAGTCGACGTGAATCAGGAACAGATCGCCCGCGGCAGTATAAAGAAGCTCTTTGCCATTCGAAGCCCATTCCAATCCGCCTTCCTCGGCGTTACGATTCTCCCATCCGAACGGCCGATTATCCGGCGAAGGCTTCACCGCCGCAGCTTCGATCGCATCGGTGGAGATCAATTCCTTTGACTTTTGTGTCGCGCAGTCGAAGAGATAAATTTTGTTGTCTTCTTTGTAGACGAACGATTTCCCATCGGGGGACCAGGTTGCGGCGAAGCTCCGGCGCTCGCGCGCGATTTCGTTCAGCGTGTCCAATGTGACGGGTTTTTTCTGCGCGGAGGCGGGCGCGACAAGCAAGACGATCGGGAAAGCCACACAGGCTGAGGCCTGTGCCACCATCTTGCCCAACCGAACTGCAGAGGTGTAACGCGTTCCTCTCACAACTGTAGGATATACGTCTCCGCGCTAAAAAGTGAGGCGCAACTGAAGGCTGATCTTGCGAAGATACGTGCTGGTGGGTCCCTCGGGACCGAAGCCGCCTTGTAAACTTAGCGATTGCCCGAAGAACGGCGAGGACAAATCGCCGTTGGGAGCTGCGTAATTCGGATGGTTCAGGACGTTCTGCGCCTGGGCGCTGAGCGTCAGATTGAAACGCTTCGGAGTGGTGGCGCCGAAAAGGCCGCCCGGCGGCGGTCCGCCTCCACCGGGTCCGCCTCCGGGCGGCGGGCCGCCGCCGCCGGGACCACCACCGCGCGGTCCGCCCGGGCCGGGATCGCCGCGCACTCCGCCCATCCCTGGTGGCGGAGCGTTCTTATCGGCTGGTCCCGATTCGCCTAGATTTCCGAAACCCCATGTGCGGGAGATGCGCATGCTGAGATTCACAGCTCCAGGTCCCACCGCGGCGTTGCGCCCGATTACGGGAGTGCCGGGGGCCGGAGACAAATTGAAACAACCGAATCCCTTCACATATTGCAGCGTAGGGCTGGCGCATTGTCCCGTCGGCAAATTGACCAAAGCCGGGCGCTGAACGGCGCTTCCATCGCCGTCGGGATCGGGGAGTCCGGTCGTGATGTTGTAGGGCGTGCCGCTGCTGACGTTAAAAAAGGGATTCACCGTAATTTTCCACGGCAGCGGAATTCCCGTTCCCAAAACGGCGCGATGGTGGAGATCGCCGAAGGAGGAAGGTCCCCATTCGGCGCGTAAATTGTACGGATTCATCGGCAAGCCTTCGTTGTCGTCCTTGCCATAGGAGAGCGTGTAAAAGCCGAATAGGAATAGCCTCTTGTAATTCACAGTCGGGCTTATGGAGAACTGACTTGTGCGGCTGAATCCCACCGATTCCGTCAGCATGCGGACGGTATCGTCGCCGTAAGGATAAATGTCTGTGCCCGGCAGCGGAGCATTCGCGTCGGTCTGCCGGAGCAGATGCACGCCGCGGGTAGCGATGTAATTCGCGCTGAGGCGGAAGTATGGATTGATCTGCCGGTCCACTCCGATATTCGCCTGGTAGTTCCGCGGAGCTTTTAAGTCCGGCGATAGCAATTGAATGGTCTGAGGTTGAACACTCGCCGCGAGGGAGCTGAGACTCGGCACGCTGGGGAAAAAGGCTGGATCCGCGACCAAGTACGATGTTTGTGTGATGCCGTTGTATCTTCGCGCGCTGAGCGTGTAAGTATCCGCCACACGATCGTAAAAAACGCCAGCCCCCGCGCGCAAAACCGTCTTGGCGGGCTTGGCGCCGTGGCCGTCCAGTCCCCACGCGATTCCCAGGCGCGGCGCCCAGTCGCCGTAATCCCGGATGTTGGTTTGTACCTCGTATCGCAGACCGTAGCTCAAGGTGAAATTTGGTTTGATGCGCCAATCGTCGTTGATAAACAAACCCGCGTCGAATTGATCCACGCGTGTGAGCGGGGCGCCTGCGTTCAGCGAAAAGAAGGAGGCTCCGCCTCCGGCGGCTTGAATCGCCGGCCAAGAATATCCTTCTTGTTGCAACAGCAGCGTGAGTTGATAGCGCTGAAGCGCAGTCAGTTCCGCGGAACTTCCGGGGATGGGCTGGCCGCTCGAGTTCAGCGCTTCGCCTGGCCCGCCGAGAAAAGTGAAGGTTCCGTTGAAATTATTGACGGAAGTGTCGTTATTGAACGACTGGCGCAGCCGGCCGCCCACTTGAGGGTATGAGTTCCCTTGGTATAGGTGGAGATGTTCGAGAGCTCCAACTTGTTTGTGAGATTGTTCGAATAGCCGACAATGGCGCTTCCGCTGGTGAAGGCGTCTTCGACGGTAAGCATGGGAGCGACGCCCGCGCCTGAATCGGCGGTGTTGCTGCGCATGTACTGGAAGCGCGTTTCGTTGATCAGCCGCGGACTCAAGATCGCCGTCTCGGTGGCTTGCACCGTGTTTTCCCCGGTCCTCTGATTGTAGGCCGTCGAGGGTAAATTGAAAGACCCCGCGCCTTGATTGTCCATTCCAATCTGGACTAACTGATAACGAACTACCAGCGTGTTACTCGGATTGATCGCGTAATCCAGGCGGGGACTGAAGCTCGTCCGGGTTTGGGGCGTCAGCAGTGCCTGATTGAAGGTTTGGGGCAAGAGGCCACTGTTGAGATCGGTGGCCAGGATGAAGGCGTTTTCTGTAATATCCCGCCGCTCGAAATCGAAGGTGGAGGAAGCTTTGTCTTTCTTCAGAGGTCCGCTGAGGTTAAAGCCCTCGAACTGATTCTTATACGGCGGCAGAGAAGAAGATTGAGTGTACAGGGGACTGCGCGAATTGAAATATTCGTCGTTGAACTGCCCGAATGCCTGACCGTGGAGGGAGTTGGTCCCCGGCTTGGTGAAGATCTCGATGCGGCCGAAGCCGGTGCGGTCGTATTCGGCGGAAAACGGGTTCGAATTGATGCGTATTTCGCGGTTCGACGATTTGGGCGGAAGATTGCCGCCCGTGAAGCCGTCGATATAAATCTGGCCGCCTTCGGGTCCCGCGCCCGGTCCGGCCATGGCCTGCAATTGCTGCGAAAGCTCGTCGGGATCGTCCGAAAGCGCTTCGAGCTCCTTTTGTCCCAGGACGATGGCGCCGCCGTTGGAAGTGGGATCCGTGTTTACGGCAGTCTTGCCGGATTGATCCTGGACATCGACCGTTTGAGTCGACGATGCGATGGTGAGCTGCACGTCGAAAGTCACAGGTTGGGTGATATCGAAATTTTGCCTCTGAGCATCGGTGAAACCTTTGGCGGTGACTCGAAGGGAATATTTGCCGGGGGCTAATGAGGGGAACGAGTATTGACCCGTAGTATCGGTTGTTCTGCGTTGCGTCCCGCCAGGGCCGCGTAATTGCACGTCGGCTCCGGGTACCAGTGCGCCGGATGGATCGGTGATGGTTCCTCGGAGACTTGGCGGCGAAGATTGGGCCAGCAGCGTGGAAACGGAGACTGCGAAGAAAAGTGCGCGTAGAACGAGTGAATGCATGAGTTAGTTGTTAGTTGTCAGTTATCAGTCGTCAGTTATCAGTTGTCAGCTATCAGCTATCAGCTATCAGCTATCGGGTGTCGGCTATCAGCGGTTGGCTATCGTTTGTCTTTACGGTCCGATTCCGGGCAAGCCGAAGCCGCCCAACAGGCCTCCGAGGTCCATGCCTTGCGCGCCCCGCGGGAATCCTCCGCCCGGACCGCCATTTTGCGCGGCTGCGCCGCGGCCTTCGGGCTGAGCGGCTCGAATGAGCATTTCGGCGTTTGCCACGAGAGTGATGGCCGTGAGTCGTTCGGTGCTTGCGCCCCTGGTGCTGGATACGACGATTGTTTGGCCAGGTTTCAGATCGGCAAGCGTGGAGGGAGGCATCATCTCCACCATTTGCGCGACTGTGGGCGCGCCGGCCGGAGGAGCGTTTCCGCCCGGAAGCCCTGGGGCGCCCGGCAACCCTGGAACACCGCCCGGTGGGCCTGGGAAAGCGCCGCCCGCCGGAAACGCACCGGGTCCCGGTCCGCGGCCAGCGGCAGCGCCTCCGCCCGGACCGCCGGGGGCGCCAAGGTTCGGCATCGCTTTGATGCGCGAGCCTGGAGTGATCCGGATGGTCACGGTTTTGCCGCTTCCCATTTCCGTAATGGTGACTTCTTGAGCGGTGGGATCCACGGATACGATATTGCCCGCGGTGGTCAAGAACGTTCCAAAGACGACTTCCTCCGCGGCAACCGCCAGGCCGTCGGCGCTCTTATCGCCGCGGGCCCGCACTTGATCGCCCACGGCGATTTCGGCGAGCTGGCTGGGTTTGGTGTCGGCAAATTTGGTGGAATCTGGCGCGTACCTTCGAAATTTCGTCTTATCGGAAACCGCTACCGTTTCGCGCACCTCGCCTTGCATGGTTCTGGAGCGCAAGACGATCGTGCCGCCTTGCTTGCTTGCGACAACGCCCGAGATGCCGCGTTTGTTCCAATCCTCGCGGTCAGCCTGGTCGCGCTTGCCGATATCGGCCGAGGACATGATTACCACGCGACGGACTTCGCTTAAGCTTCCCGTCGTGCCGGAGTCCATCGTGATCAGGACGCGGTCGCCCGCGGCCAAATCCCCAACGCTCGCGGGGACGGCGTTTTTCAGCGTGTTGTCTCCGGGCGCGATTCGCTGGGCCAGCGTATTGGCCGTAAGCTTCAACTTCAGCGGCTCGCCGCCGTCCGGCTTGACGTCCAATTCCATCACGGCGTCCGCGCCAAGCGTGACCCCGGCGACCGTCCCCACGAACGATTTCGTCTGCTGCGCGTGCGCTAAGCCGGCGGCCAGCAGGGCGAAAATACAAATACGCATCAAGTCAATTAGACGGCATTTCCGGCCCGGGTGAGCGTTAAAAAGTGTAAAGCAGCGTTTTCGACTACCGGCTTTGGTGGTCCGCGGGGCTATGGGGTACTCCTTTCTTGTCCGAGCGGGCGGGCGGAGCGGGGAGGCAGCCCTCAATGCGGAATATTAGGGCAGCATTATTGAGCTCTCTGCAGCGCAGCCAGGCGGCCAAATCTTCAGCCGAAAATTCAAAGCCATCCTCGCGAGGGTTCCAGGGTTGATGGAGCGCTTCCTTGAGGTTAGCGATTTCGCCGGCGTCTATAAGGGCCTTTTCGCGGGCTTCGACGCGCTCTTTCTGAAGTTGTTTTAATTCGGCTTTGGTTTTCTCGAGGGTGCGGTTGAGGCGATGCTCGTAAAGAGAGAGGCGGGTGAGGAGGTCGCTATGCTGTTCGAGAGATTTGGCTTGAGCGAGGGCGCAATCGAGGAGGGGGTCGGGGGACATTTCGGTTTCCTCGGAGACAGCAAGGCCGAAGAGGCTGTTTTCCATAGCGCGGATGCGGTCGAGGCGCCAGTAGGTGTCGGCGATGGTCTGGACGCATCTGGATTCGAGCAGACCTTGCGGCTTCAGCTCGGTGTGGAACTGGCCGCAGTGCTTTTGATAGGCTGCGAGATCTTCCGAGGGCAGGACGACGGTGTGGCCGGTGAGGCCGTGGCGAAGGGCGTTGAGCGATACCCGACGCTTGCCTTCTTGGGTGACGGGGCCGCGGGAATGGGCGGCGTTTTGGCGGTTGATTTCCGCGCGATCGGTCGATTTGGAGGAGTTCATAAAGGGCTCGATACTGTTTTGCCGCAGGGAAATGCGGTCGTATAGCGGAATGAATTGGGATGTTATTGAAGACCGGGAAGTTGTTGGTTTGGCAACGCTGTTACCGCGCTGCGGGCGGGTCGCGATGGTTTCTCGCGCGGCGATCGGGAACTGCTATTATCCGCCGCCGCAGGGCACAAATAATTCTTGCCAAACAACCACAGTTGTAGTAAAGTTGCTGACAGGAGTAAGAATAGGAGATGGCCCTCCCGAGACTAAGCAAACTGGAGCTTACGATCATGGAGGCGCTTTGGACCAAGGGTCCATGTTCCGTGCGAGAGATTCACGAGACCTTTCCGGCCCGGCGCAAGCTGGCATACAGCACGGTGCAAACCATGGTCTACAGACTGGAGGCGAAAAAGGCCCTCCGCCGGGTCAAAAAGATCGGAACAGCCTTCATTTTTGAAGCGGCGGTTTCCAGGGAAGCGGCGCAACGGAAGTTGATCGACGATCTGTTGGGCTTATTTGGCGGCCGGAGCCGGCCCATCATTGCACGCCTGATCGAATCCGGCTCGTTCACGCGGGAGGACATCCGTGAAGCAGAGCAGATCCTTTTGGAACATGAGCGAAAGGAAGACACGAAATGATTCCCCAACCTCTATTGCCGATTGCGAATCACCTGTGGCAATCTACGCTGTTTGCCGGCATGGCCGGTCTGCTCACGCTGGCGCTGCGGAAGAACTCCGCGCGAGTGCGGCATTGGGTTTGTGTTGCCGCTTCTTTGAAGTTTCTGGTTCCCTTTTCTCTCCTGATCGCGATAGGCAGTCGCGTCGAATGGCGGACGGCTCCAGCAATAGAGCCCAACGTGTCCATCGTTGTGGAGCAAGTCAGCCGGCCGTTCACGCTCACAGCGGCTTCGTCGCCAGTGCTGGCCACGGCCCCAACGGCTCCCAGCATGCTTCGTGAAATCCTGTTCGGGATCTGGGCATCCGGGTTCGTTGGGATTTCAATTTCGTGGTGGGTTCGCTGGCGGCGGATCGCCGCTGCTGTTCGCACGGGATCGCCGGTACAGTTTGGCCTCCCCATTAGAGCGATTTCTTCCCCCTCGTTCCTGGAGCCAGGCGTCTTCGGCGTGTTTCGGCCCATTCTGCTTCTGCCTGACGGCATTTTCGAGCACCTGACGCCTGAGCAGTGGAGGTCCGTTGTGGCGCACGAACTCTGTCACGTCCGCCATCGAGACAACCTCGTCGCGATACTGCAAATGTTCGTGGAAACAGTGTTTTGGTTCTATCCGTTGGTGTGGTGGATCGGCAAACGGATTTTCCAAGAGCGGGAGACGGCCTGCGATGAGGAAGTGTTGCGACTGGGCAGTGAACCGAGTGTGTACGCCCAAAGCATTCTCCGCGTCTGCGAGCTTTATTTGGAATCTCCTTTGGAGTGCGTAGCGGGGGTGACGGGATCTAACCTCAAGCGGCGCATCCGGGACATCGTGACGCAACGACGAACAAAAAGGATGAATACGGCAAAGAAACTGTTGGTGGCGGCCGCGGGAGTGGTAGCCGTAGCCGGCCCGATTACTATCGGGGTGCTGAATCTACCGCAGATTCAGGCCCAATCTGCGCCCGCGGGCACGCCGAAATTCGAAGTTGTCTCGATTAAACGCTGTCAGGAGCCTCCCCCAGTCCCTGGCGCCATGTACCCGCCTCGTGGCAATTCATCACCCGGAAATCTAAGGACCAACTGCTTTCCCTTGCACGATGCTACTGGCAGGGGTCTGATTCGGGGCGCCTATGCCTCTGACCCATTTACTCCCATCATTGGAGGTCCGTCTTGGATCCACTCCGCCTTCTATGAGATCAACGCCAAGGCCGAAGGAAATCCAAGCGTGGCCACGATGAGAGGCTCGATGATGCAGGTGCTCCTAGAAGAACATTTTCACCTGAAGATCCATCATGAAACGACCGAGGGCCCTGTTTACTTCTTAAGCGTCGCCCGTGGAGGGCCGAAGTTGCGACCGTTCAAGGAAGGAAGCTGCATTCCCTATCCCTCGGCGCCCCCGCTGCCCCCGCTGCAGCCGGGCCAACAATATTGCACGACGGTTGTCGGCCTTCTGACTAACGAGAGGGGACACGCAGAAGCTCAAGGCGCGACACTCGATGAATTTTCCAAGATACTCCGCCCGGTCTTAGACCGTCCAGTGATCAACAGGACCGGAATCACTGGAAAATTCGATATTCACATCGAATATTCGACAGAGGGAGCGAAGTTTGCCGCGATCATAGTTATGCCCAACGATGGGCCGCCCCCGTCCCCCGTTTCCGACCCGACAGGCGTCCCCTCGATATTCACTGCGATGCAGGAACAGCTCGGACTCAGACTCGAATCGGCCAAAGGACCAGTCGACAGGTTTGTCATCGATCACATAGAAAGGCCCTCCGAGAATTAGGAGCCTGGCGCGAATAAAGGTCATCTGCGAGGCTGTAATCTCACAGGCGACGGACAGCCCACCCATGCCGAAATTAGTAGTGCGAAAAAAGGTACCAGTTGCATTAAGAAAGATCGTGGAGGCTTTGGTGGCACCAACCCATACCTGATTAACTCTGCCACCGCAACCAACGGGAAACTAACCGCGAGAGTTCGGAGCTGACTGAGCCAGCTAAATTTGCTGTCGAGGAGCAGTAGAACAGCGAGGAGCGGCTGAACTAAGAGCACGGCAACGGCCGCCTGAAAACCAAGGTCATATGCGGTGGACCAAGGCCAATGTAGGGATATACCCCAAGACCATAACCCCTCAATCGTGGGCATTCGCATGATCTTCGATTCGAACCAAAGCAATGGGGTTCCGGCGATTGCAAAGGCAATCTGGGGCCAATGAAGGCGCAATCCGCTCGAGACGCCAACTAAGATTGCGATCAAAACTTGACGCCAGAACCAGCCATCCGATTGGCCTTCGGCAAACCTTTCAAACAGATCGCCGGTCAGGGCCTCCTGAAGGTCCTTGGGACACAGATGGCGCAGCAGAAAAACAGCCAGTGCAGGTGGCTGTCGCCGTTCGCTATTCATGCGCGTTCCCCTTCCAGTCGTGGCAGTCCTCGCCACAACTTGATCAAAGCAGTCCGAGTCGTTTGCACCTCACGCATGCCTTTTTGGGTGATACGAAAGTAGCGTTTCGCTCTTCCGCCCCGCGCGGGTGTCGGCTCTCCGAGGGTTGAGGAAACAAGCTCTTTCTCTTCCAATCTTCCGAGCGCAGCGTAGACGCTGCCTAGCGCGACTTCCCTTCCGGTTGTGTTTAGCAGCTCTTTTGAAATCGGGACTCCATACGCGTCATCCCCCACCCGGATCAGCGCGAGCAGGATCATCAACTCGAACTCTCCGAGATAGCTACGCTTGGCCATTTTCTCAAGTATAGCGAAGAAATCACCAAGAGGCTAGGTGTGTTCGACGGTGCGACGATAGAAATACACAGCAAGCCGGTTTAAACGGCACTTCCGGGCCGCGTGAGCGTTAAGAAGTGTAAAGCAGTGCGCGGGTGGGGCAATTTTGCGATTGAATAGGGATGGATGGCTGCGGCGGATAAATCGATTCTCCTGGTGGAGGACGATACCAATCTGTGCGGTCTGATGCGCGATTTTTTCCAACCTTACGGCTACGAAATCGAAGCCGTTCACGATGGGCGGCGCGGACTGGCCAGGGCCTTGGAGCGGGAGTTCGACCTGGTGCTGCTGGACGTGATGCTGCCGGTGATCGATGGATTCGAGGTGCTGCGGCAGCTTCGCAAACGGAGCGGCGTACCGGTGATTATGCTCACCGCGCGCACCGAACGGGAGGACCGGATTGCGGGCCTGAACGCCGGGGCTGACGACTATCTTCCCAAGCCCTTCGGCCCCGAGGAACTGCTGGCGCGCATGCGGGCCGTTTGGAGGCGCGGGCCCAAGCTCGGGCCCGCCGGTCCTCAGGCTTTGACCGCGGGACCCTTGCGGCTGGAGACCGGTACGCGGGCGGTATGGGGCAAGGGAGTACCGGTCGCGCTGACCGCCGCGGAATTCGATATTTTGGAATTGCTGATGCGCTCCGCCGGACGTGTGGTTTCGCGCGACGAGGTGGCCGCGAGCGTCCTGCAGAGGCAATTCACGCCCTACGACCGGTCCGTGGACGTGCACATCAGCCGGTTGCGCAAAAAGCTGGAAGGCCTGGCGGCGATTCAGACGGTGCGCGGCGCGGGCTATCTTTTCGCGGCTAGAATGAGTGGGCCGAAATGAAATCCGTTTACCTCAAAATTCTGTTGTGGTGTTTCGCCACGCTCTTCATCTCCCTGTTCGCGTTCTCCATGGTCTCGCGATTTGTAGAGACGCGGGCGGTGGGCAAAGGCGGTCCGTTCGCGAGAGTGGACGCGATGGTGCTGCAGCAGTCGATTGAAGCATATGAATCGGGCGGCGCGTCGAAACTCGCCACCTATCTCCAGACGACGGCCGCATTGCCAGGGCAGCGCTTTGTGACCGATCCGGCGGGCCGCGATCTTGCCACGGGAGCGGATCTCTCCAGCCTGCTGAATGTGGTTCAGGGGCAATGGGCTACGCCCTTCCGTAAAGGCGGCCAGATCGTAGTGGTCACGCCATCGGCCGGCGGACGCTACCGGCTGATCACCGTCCTGGATCCGCCGTTCGGCTGGTGGACTCTGGCGCCCTATTACCTGCTGATTCTGGCGGCGGTGGCGCTGGTCTGTTGGGCCTTGGCTCTGAGCATTGCATCGCCGTTGCGCGAATTGGCGCGCGGTGTGGAGCGATTCGGAGGCGGAGAACTTTCGGTGCGGCTGAATTCCCAAAGACGGGACGAGATCGGCGAATTGGCCCGGTCGTTCGATCGCATGGCGGAACGCATCGGGACTCTGCTTACCGCCGAGCGGCGCTTGCTGCAGGACGTTTCTCATGAGCTTCGCTCACCGCTCGCGCGATTAAGCTTCGCCGCCGAATTGGCGCGGCGGAACGAAAATCGCGAGGCCGCCATCGCGCAAATCAAGAGCGAGGTGCAGCGCCTCACCGAATTGGTCGCCAGCCTTTTACAGTTGACGCGCGGGGAGGGTGATCCGTTGTCTCTCAAGCAGGACCGGATTTCGATTTCCGACGTGCTGAGCGAAATCGCCGCCGATTGCCGGATTGAGGCGGAGGCTCGCGGCTGCCGCGTGGCCCTGGACTGCGCGGAGGATGGGAGCGTCGGGATCGTCGCCGGAGACCGCGAATTGTTGAGGCGTGCGTTTGAAAATATCGTGCGGAACGCGATCCGCTATGCTCCCGCCGGTTCCAAGGTGGATGTGAAGGCGGAAAGTGACAGCAGCGGCGTGCGCGTGAGTGTTCGCGATTATGGCGTGGGCGTGCCCGAGGAATTCCTGGAAAAATTGGGGCAGCCTTTCGTGCGCGTGGACGATTCGCGCGACAGCTCCACCGGCGGAGTAGGCCTGGGATTGGCCATCGTCAAGCGCGCCATCGGAATTCATCGAGGCGCGTTCCGCCTGGCAAACGTCAACCCCGGTCTTCGTGTCTCGGTGGATCTGCCTCTGGCCGATTCGAAACCGGAGCTTCCGTCACACGATCGGCAGGAAACCGCCGTAGCACAGAGTCACGCGGAACGATGACAGTTGTCAGTCCGGTCCCCCCTGCGCTGCGTACGTGACGTCGCCGCCGCGCCTTGCTAAGAAAGCTCGGCAACTTCCGGTAATCCGGCGTTATGTGAAATCCGGGCCCCTCGCTCGACGGATCGGACCACGGATTTGGGCTTGGCGCAAATGCCAGGTGGCAGAGGGCTCAATCTGTGTGCTCGTTGAACCCCCGGCCGCTTAAGATCATTGGCACACACTTCTCCGCCCGCGCTGCCCGCGTCTTCGCCTGCTGCGCGCCCGAGACATGAAAGATGTACGACTTCCTCCGTCCCGGTGTTAGGGCCTCGAACGCCGCCTTCAGCTCTGGAGCCGCATTCAGCCTAACTCGCAGCTCATCGGGAACCACATACTCCGAAACCTTCTTCAGGGGAATCTTCCTTCCCGACTCCTCGACCTGGATGGCTTCGTAAATGTAATTCCTCACGGTCGGCTGTAGTGCCGAGATTTCTTTCGGAGAGGTAAATTTAATCCAGCGGCCCGCCTGCGCCTCTCCGATCTTCTGGAGGATGTGCTTCGGGTCCTTCAGCAAGGCGCCTTTGAAGAACGAGAGCGCGCACGCGTCCTTTAGCGGGATGACGATCGCCACGTTCTTTTTCTGGTAGGTGAAGCAGGGCTTGCCCCATTTCAACTCCTCGACCAGGTCGCAGTCGAGTACAATCTTCCTCAGGTTGTCTGTTTCCTTCTGCCACTTTTTCGCGTAAGGCGCCTTCATCGTCCCACCCTGTGTGCCAGATTCTATTCGGCTTCATAGACAGTATGCCAGTGTGCAGGAATGAAGAAAAGCGCAGGCGCCAGATCGTGCACAAGGAACTTGTCTCAAAAACGGTCCTTTTTGCAACGTGCCGGGAATTCTCAGAAAGGTTAAGATTTGAGAACCCAGGCCAGCCACTTTCCTTTCGGCTGCATTCTCCGCTATCTTAACCTCTTATGTCAGCTGAAGATCGTCTTTGCGGATTATACGTTCTAGTTGACCGTTTTCACTGCGGTTTTAGCAGTTGTGGCTTCCATCCGCCGCGCGGGAAAGTCTAATACGTCTCAATTGCCGGTTCCGAGCCCCGCGATTTCAGCCGGAAATGATACACCAAAGCTCCCGTGACCATCGTCAGCACCGCGGCGAGCGAGATGTAGGGTTTCGACCGCAATCCGAAAATCACCATCCACACTTCCGGGATCAGAAACAGCACTGGCACCAGAGGCCAGGCGAAGTTCACCATTTTTAACTTCTTCCATCCGGGCTTGCGCCGGAAAAAGAATAGAGACGCGACACCCATTGCGGTGAAGAAGCTCAGCGTGAATCCGATATACAGCAGCAGTTGCGAGAACGGCGTCATGGTCATGACGATCGCGCACGCACCTTGCACCAGAATCGCGACCCAGGGGGTGTGCCACTTGGGATGAACTTTGGCTGCGGAGGAGATGAAGGCTCCGTTTTTGGCCATGGCGTAGTAGACGCGAGGGCCGGTGATCACCTGCGCGTTCACGAAGGAAACGAGAGACAGGGCCATGAGCACGGCGAAGACTCCGCCGACGTTCGGGCCGAACAGACGGGCGGCAGCCAGGGCTCCGACCGCGACCTCGCCTTTCAAGGTTTCGAGCGGCGCGGCGTAGATGAAGACGATGTTCAGCACGACATAAAGCGTCGCGACCAAGATCGTCCCCACGGCCAAGGCAATCGGCAAGGTGCGCGAGGGTTGCTTCAACTCCTCGGCGACATAGGTCGCGGCGTTCCATCCGCTATAGGACAGGTAAATGTAAAACAGGCTGACGGCGAACTGCGCGGCGATGGGGTTGGGCGAAGTTCGCACGGCGTGCTGGGAGAAATTCTGCGAGTTGCCGTGGCCTATGGTGAAGGCAAGCCCGATAAAGGCCAGTAGCATCGCCACTTTGACTCCGGTCAGCACGTTCTGCACGCGCGCGGATCGCTGCACGCCGACGAGGTTGAGGAGGGTCAGCAGGACGATAAGTCCGCCGGCGAACATCTGCGGTTTTCCGAACGCCAGCGAGAGGCTGCCAGATCCGAAGATGATATGCGGCTTCTCTTCGGCACAAGTCTGGCAGACGTGGCCGAGATAATCGGCGAAGGCGAGCGCAGCGAGCGCGATAGGAGCGGAGAATCCAGCGAAAAACGAAACCCATCCGCTCATGAATCCCCAGGTCGGACCAAAGGCGCGCGTGAGATAGACGTACTCGCCGCCGGAGCTCGGCAGGTTGATGCCGAGCTCGGAATAACACAGCGCGCCGAACAGAGCGCACGCGGCTCCGACCACCCAACTGAACAGGACGACGCTGGAAGAGCCGAGATCGCTGGCTAGAACTCCGGTGGTGGTGAAGATACCCGTGCCGATCATGCTCGACACGACTAGCACGATCGCGCTGGTGACGCCCAGCTTCCGAAGTAGGGCCGGCCTTGGGCGGGGAACCACGTTGGTGCTCATTTCACTCCCTGACGACCGGATTTCGACAGCGATGAAGCCGAAGGCCATTACGACAAGCGCTACAGCCGCTACGCTGGGAGCTTGACAACAACGAAGTCAGGCAAAACTGCTTGGCTTCATGCCCGACAGAATACCACGCAGCTCGGCTCGCGCTTCCCTATGATGTGCAGTCGCTCCGCTGATAATCCGGGGGAACGTTCGCTTGGACTCTCAGTCGCCGACGCATACTCTGGTAGACAAGCATCGCGGAAATGCGACGCGCAACACCGAAATTGGGAGTTGCTTAGCTACTGGCAGACACGGTTTCCATGGGTTGCCGGGTCGTTGTTTCCGATAACGGCAGTGAAGTGGGATTATCGGTAACTGACCGCCCTGTTTCAAAACGGGTAGGTTTTGAGAACGCCCGCAGGCCCACAAAATTAGGGGTTCCGCAGTCTCAAAAGTCTGTCGCAAAATGCACGTTCGAGGCATTTGGACGTGCCAACCCTGTCGGTCGGCCGCAATATCAGGTGCCTCGCGACCACGGACCGAATTCGCAAATGCCTCTCTCAAATCTCCGTCCGGTGTGGCGCAGGTTTGGCGTAGACGCCCCGATTCTTTAAACTGACCCACTAACCCAAATCGTTGGCACGCTGAGGCTTGTTCTAACCCGGTCGGAACCGCTCCCTTACGGTCGCGGCTCTGTTGGAGGGCTTTCACTCGTGCCGCAGCGCGGCCATGGGGCCTACCCGGGCTGCCTGCGCCAAGGGGACAGAGGTAGCGAGCCCCGCCGCGAGCGCCAGCATCAGCGCGCTGCCGATCAGCGTGACCGGATCGCCCGCTCCCACGCCAAACAGCAGGCCTTGCAGCGCCCGCGCTGCCATCAGCGCCACAGGGATTCCCATGGCAAGGCCGATCAGCACCAGCGTCGCGCTCTCACGCGCGAACAGTTCCACCACATCGCGCCTTTGTGCCCCGACGGCAAAGCGGATCCCGATCTCGCGCCGCCGCCGAGCCACCGAATAGGCGACAATGCCATAGAGGCCGATGCCAGCCAGGAGCGTCGAAAGCGCGGCAAACAGAGTCGCCAAAAACCCGAGTATCCGCTCGCTGCTCAGGCCGGCTCCCACATCGATGTCCAGCGTGTGGATCGAATAGACGGGCAATCGTTGGTCGAGACGATGGACAATGCCAACCAACGCGGGAATCACCGCGCGCGGCGCGCCGGTTCGCGCCAGCAGCGTCAGGCCGGAGGTCTGCCCCTGCTTCTGGGGAAGATAGACCGTGGCTTTGGGGCCGCCACGCACGCTTCCCTCGCTCGCGTCACGCACCACGCCGGTAATTTCGATCTCGACCCCTCCCTGGCGGAATTTCTGTCCGATCGGATCGCGGCCGTTAAGATAAAGCCGGGCAAAATTCTCGTTCACGATCGCGACACGGGGGGAATTCTCATCGTCCCGTTCGTCGAAATCCCGGCCGCGCAGCAAGGATTGCCCCAGGGTTGCGAAATAATGTGGGCCGATGGAGTCGAAATTTACCACCGGCTCGGACTCGAGCCCCGGCACTTGGACACTCGTGGAGAGTGCCGTGGAGCCGAACGGCGGATTGGCTGCCAGGCTGGCCGCCTTCACCTCCGGTAGTTCGCCAGCGCGCTTCAGGATTTCGTCGTAGATCGCCGACGCCTCCACTGCGGAATGGCCATCTGCCGCCGGATCGATAACCATTGCGACCACACGGCCCGGCTGAAATCCCAGATCCACGGTCGCAAGCGTTCTTAACGTTCGCCCGAGCAGACCTGCGGCAAAGACGACGACTACCGACAAAGCGATCTGCACGACCACCAGCCCTCGCCGCACGATTATGCGTCCTCGCGGCCCACCCATGCCCGGCTCTTTTTGTAGTCCCGGCACGAGATCGTGACGTGTGGCATGCCACGCCGGCGCCCATCCGAACAGAACGGCTGTGAAGAAGGATAAAAGAATGGCGAACCCTAGAACCAGGCCGTCCGGCGCCAGGTGCAACGCGTAGATCGAGGACCGGCTGGAATTCAGAAATGCCATCAGGCTCTCGCCGATCCAGAAGGCCAGGCCGATGCCTCCGGCGCCGCCGCCCAGAGCGAGCAGCAGGCTTTCCACCAAAAGCTGGCGCACCAGGCGGCCGCGCGACGCGCCGATGGACAATCGCACCGCAAACTCCTTTGCCCGCGCCTGCGATCGGGCGAGCAAAAGATTCGCCAGATTGGCGCACGCCGCGAGCAACACCAGCCCCACCACCGCCATCAACACCACCACCGGTTTGCCGAACGAGTTCCGCATCGGATTGAATCCCTGGCTGCCGTCTTCAAGACGAAGCTCCCGATGGTTCCAATCCGCGGTTAACCGCTCGATTTCCTTCGCCGCCTGCGCGCTCGCGACACCCGGCTTTAAGCGGGCCATCGGGGCCATCCAGGACAGCGTTTTGAGCCACTCGGCAGTGAACGCGGGCATGAAGTCGCCGATGCGCGCCGCCGGAACCGAAATGTCGAACCGCTGTTCCAGCGCCGCGCCGGTAAAACCGCGCTGCGTCACGCCGAGGACGCGATAGGAGTGACCGTTGAGCAGAATCCTCCGCCCTACGACGCCCGCGTTTCCGTCGAACTCGCGCTGCCAAAACGCATAGCTCAGCACGCACACCGGATCGCCGACTGCACTCCGAACGTCGTCGTCGTTGAACAATCTTCCCGTCGCGGGCTGCACTTGGAGCGTTCGAAAATACTGCCCTGTCACGATCTCGCCATTAACCCAGCGCGCTGAATCGCCGGTGGAAAAACTGATCGGGCGCGTGGACCAGCCGAAGAGACCATCGAGCGTGGCCGTCTGTTTTGCGACCTCCTCGACGGTATCCAACTTCCACACCACACCCGTTTGCGCTCCCTGGTAGAACTGCGTCGGACGAACCAGGCGCTCGGGATGCGGGACTGCGAGATGCTTCAACAGAATCGCGTTCACAAACGAAAAAATCGCTGTATTCGCCCCAATCCCAAGCGCCAGCGATACGATCGCAACCGTCGTAAACAGCGGGCTGCGGCGCAAGCCGCGCACTGCCAGCCGCGCATCCTGCCAAATCCATTCCACCTGGCGAAAGCTCCACATGTCGCCGTCAGCCCCGCCCGTCAGGGCGGGGGCTCTCTTCCCGCGCGAGTGTGACGTTGCCCATGAGCTTTGCCGTTGCCGGGCCGGCAGTTTCTTCAAGAAATGCGCGGTGGGTCTCCACCTCCTCCGCAAGCTCCCGATCGAGCCGCCGGCGCCGCACCAGAGCGAGGATTTTGCGAAACGTTCTCATGGCATCGCCCTGATCATGCTCCCATCGTCTATCGATGGAATTATGCCAGATCCTGGGAATCGCGTCAAGGATTGTGGATAGAACGTTCCCCTAAATCCGGCCGTAACGTCACAAGGCAGCGCTGATCCCCGCCTTGACAGGCGGGGCTGGTGAAATCGGCTTGTCTTCGAGAGCGTCATCTTTCAGCCCCGTCCGTGAGGACGGGGTCGAGCCTACGGACGGATTACGGATAGAACGTTCCCGATTCACTATTTCTCGCCCGATTTTTCTGAGCCGACCTGACAGCCTGCTAACCTGGGGGCGTGGATAAATTTAACCTGATCGTGGACAATCAGGGTAGAATTATGCTTCCTTCCTGGTGGCGCAAGAAAGTGGGTGCTGGTCCTTCCACCAGGCTATGCGCGTTTGTGACCGAGGACGGAGGACTGATTCTGGAAACCGGTGAGCAGGCGCTGCGCCGGGCGAAGGCCCTGGTGCGCAAATACATACCCGCGGGAGTGAAGCTTTCCGACGAGCTCATCGCAGACCGGCGGGCGGAGGCGTCTCGTGAATCCCACAAACGGTGAACTGGAACACGACAACGAGGTGTTCGACGCTTCCGCGATTCTCGCGATCCTGCAAGACGAACCGGGAAGCGAGAAGCTCCTGAAGCTCCGCGCCGGCGCGCTCGTAAGCGCCGTCAACGCCGCAGAGGTCCTGGCGAAGCTTGTGTCCCGCGGAATGGGGCTGCGCGAGGCGAGCGCCGCGTTCGAGGCTCTCGATTTGGACGTAATCCCCTTCACGCCGCATCTTGCCGCGATCTCCGCGCGGTATGTGAAAAAAGGCGTGTCGCTGGGAGATCGCTCCTTTCTGGCGACGGTTTATCAACATGGCCGCGGCTGGACCTCCGACCGTGACCTGCCCAAGCTGGTAGGCAATCTCACCCCGCGACTAAGTTTCTTCAGGTAAAGCTCGCCCTCGGTTCGCTGCTCGGTCGAAAAATACGCCCTTTCTTCGCCACCGCCGTCGGGCTCGCCGTAGTTTTGATCCCCTTTGACGGCCAAGTTGGTTCAAACTGACCGGAAGGTTACGGTGGGAGATCTGGTTTAACCTGATCCATGAGCAACTCCGATCGTTCGTTCACACTCGGTCGTTTGGCAGGTGGTCTTTATTTTTCAAGCATTTGAAGTTTCATTCCGCTAGGCATTCCAGCGGCATGATTTCATCATGGGCCGTGATGGGCCTGGCTCGCTGTAGCCAGCCTATCCCAAGGCTTTCATGTCAAGCGATAAGAGCGTGTTTACGCGATTAATCGCCCGTGTTACTGCACTGCTTCCGGAGGGCTGGCAGGGCCAGGCTGGCCGTCTATTCCGTAAGGGTACACAAGCCGTTTCAACGTTCGCCGAGGAGAACCGCGTTCTGCCTCGGGACCTCGCCCACGATGGGATCGAGCTGGGGCGCCGTAAGCTCACAGGCCTCGCAAGCCAGGAACACGCAGCAGCAGAGAAAAACTACGCAGAAGCCGCTGTGGCATTTACAGAATCTGAAGACAAGAAGATCGAAATAGAGCTCAAAAAGCGATCTCTCGAAAGCGAGGTAGAAGGAAAGAGGCTGAGGCGCGTGAAGCGAACGCTAGGGCGAGCCTTGCCGAGACCGAGGCTTTAACAGCTCAACTCGAGCTATATCGCAAGCTGAACGACGCCGGCATGATACTCCATCGTGATGAACGCGGAAACCTCACGATTTCTCCTAAGCCAAATGATCAGGAACCGTTGCAGTTGGATAGACAAGCGTTGGCTGCAACACTTCGTTAAGCAACCTAGCGGAGGTCCGATCCATCAGCCGCCGCCCCCGAATGGCGTGCCGCCTCCTTACTAGGCGCTACTCTCCTGATTCGCCAATTCGCCCAGACTATCCTCGGCTATCCCGCTGAAAAAGCCGGCGAGGTGCTCTCGGTGGGTGCATTCTGCATTCTATTTTTCATGCCGCTGGTAGGCTTTCTTTCCGCGCGCGTGGACGCACGCCTCTTGATCGGCGGCGGCCTGATCGTAATTTCGGCGGCTCTGTTTCGCATGACCCATATTGAGCTGGGCGTCGACTACCACACGTTGATGATGTGGCGCGTTTATCAGGCTATCGGAATGGCGTTCGTGTTCGTTCCGGTCAATACCATCGCGTACACGGACATGCCGGCCGGCGCGAGCAATCAAATTTCCGCGATGGCGAATCTGATGCGCAACATGGGAGGAAGCATCGGCATCTCCGCCGTCACCACACTATCAGCAAGACGGCAACAAGTGCATCAGGATTACCTGGCGCACAACACATACAAGTACAATCCTCAGCTTCAGCAATTGCTGGCGCAGATAACCAGCCGGGCGGCCACGCGAACCGGCTCGGCCCAGGCTATGAAGCAAGCCTACGGAAGGATTTATCAGATCGTCCAAGCTCAGGCGGCCGTGCTCGCATACGCCGATATATTCTGGATTCTAGGCGCCGTTTGCGCACTGGCGATCGGGCTACTATTTTTCGCCAAGCGGAACAAGCCCGGGCAAGCCGCGATGGGACATTAGCTCTTGGAGGGCGGACTTTAGTCCGCTCGGGACTTGAGTCCCGCTGGCCGAGCGAGGCTAAAGCCCGCCCTCCACGCCGTCTGCACACTTGCAACGCTTTTCGGCGTGGTAGCGTCAAGTATACCGAGTGTCGAGAATGCGCCGGGTTGCAGCAGTCACAGTCCTGTCATGTATTTTTCCGGTTTTTCTGGCTGCGCAAAATAACCGGATAACGCAGCAGGTGAGCGAAAATAAGCGTGTTTCGCTCGCTGGAAATATTTCCTCCAAGGCGCGCGCGGAATACGATCAAGGACGCGTTACGCCTTCGTTGCAGCTTTCTTACATGACGCTGGAATTGGCGCCTTCGCCGGCTCAAAAGACGGCGTTGCAGCAGCTCCTCGTGGAGCAGCAAACGCCCGGCTCGGCCAACTATCATCGCTGGCTCACCCCCGAAGAGTTCGCGCAACAGTTCGGCGCAACGAGCAGCGATATCGCGCAACTCAGCGGATGGCTCCAGAGCCATGGACTTACCGTGACCTCCGTGGCGCGTGGTCGAAATTGGATCGCCTTCGACGGGCAAGCGGCCCAAGTGGAGAACGCGTTTCAAACCGAACTGCATCAATACGCGGTCAACGGCGAATCGCATTTCGCCAACTCCAGCAATCCTTCGATCCCCGCGGCGTTTAGCGGAACGGTGATCGGGATTCGGGGGCTGAACGATTTCCGTCTGAAGCCGCGCGCCCGCTTGCGCAGTCCCGATTACACCGGGGGGCGCGGAGCCCAACACTTCGTGGTCCCTGACGATCTGGCGACCATCTACGACATTGGGCCGCTGTATAGCTCGGGAATAAACGGGAGCGGCCAGAAAATTGCGATCGCCGGACAGACCGAGATCAATCTCTCGGATATCGAGACGTTTCGAAGCACCTACGGCTTACCCTCCAACGATCCGCAGACGATACTGGTTGGTCGCAATCCCGGAATCTCCTCGGCGGATCTCGGCGAAGCGGACCTGGACACGGAATGGTCGGGCGCGGTGGCCAGGAACGCGACCATCCTTTACGTCTATGCCCTAGATGTGATGACAGCGGTGCAATATGCCATTGATAATGCCGTGGCGCCGGTGGTGAGCGTCAGCTATGGATTGTGCGAGCAGGAGGAGGGCTTAGTTCAAACCCAGGCCATGCGAGGCTGGGCGCAGCAAGCCAACGCGCAAGGGATCACCTGGTTCGCCGCCGCCGGCGATAACGGCGCGGCCGATTGTGATGACTCCCAAAATCCCGGCTTGGCCGTGGATGTCCCTGCGAGTATTCCGGAAGTAACGGGAGTTGGGGGCACGGAGTTCAGCGAAGGGACCGGCACGTATTGGAGCACCACCAATAGCTCGACCGGCGAGTCCGCGCTGTCCTATATTCCGGGGGTGGTTTGGAACGATGCCGAAAACGCCTGCCAGAGCTATCCGTCCGCCAGCGGCGGCGGCGCCAGCATCTTCTTCTCGAAACCTTCGTGGCAAACGGGATTGGGCGTCCCGGCCGACGGGGCGCGAGACGTCCCCGATATCGCCATCAACGCCTCGTGTGCGCACGACAGCTATTTCGTTTACAGTGGCGGCAGCCTCCAGGCTTACGGGGGAACCTCGTTCGGCGGACCTATTTTTTCGGGCCTTACGGCGCTGATCAACCAATATGCAGTCTCAACGGGCGCGCAATCCAGCCCCGGACAGGGCAACTTCAACGTGCGGCTGTACGCTCTGGCCGCGAGCGCAGCAAACACGTTTCACGACATCACAGTCGGCAACAATATCGTCACCGTCTCATGCTCCGGGCCCGTCGGGCGCGGCGGATGCACCTCCACTCCGGTCGGGTACACCGCGCACGCCGGCTACGACCAGACCACCGGATGGGGATCGATCGACGCGAATCTACTGGTCACCCGATGGACCAGTGCGACCGTGGTCCCGCCGCCGCCGGCAGTTGCTTTGGCGCTGGTCGCCAGCGAAACCACCATCGCGCCCACCGATGTCGTGGACCTGATCGCCACCGTCACCGACACAAGTGGAGCCACTCCTTCCGGTTCGGTGGAGTTCAGCGCGGGGAGTACGGTGTTGGGTTCGGCTACGCTGACAGGCTCGACGGGAACCGGAACCGCAAGCGCCACGCTAGCCGTCCCCGGGTCTTCCATACCTTCGAACGCCACGATCACTGCCACGTATTCCGGATCGTCGACATCGGTGGGTGTGACTTTGACCTCGACGGGGCACGGACCCAGCGCGGCGCCGACGCTTTCGGGAGTCACTAATGCCGCCTCATACAAACAAAGCTATGCGCCCGGCGAGCTGATCAGTCTGTTCGGATCGCAACTCTCTCTCATCACGCAGCCAGCTTCCAGCCTTCCGTTGCCGGTAGCCCTGTCGGGGCTTGCGGCTACGATCAACGGCATCGTCGCGCCGCTGATGTACATCTCGGCGGACCAAGTGAATCTCCAGATTCCCAATGAAGTGACACCGGGAACCAGCGCGACTCTGACATTGAATAACAACGGCCAGACCGCTTCGAAGGTGATCCCCATCTCGGCCGCCGCGCCCGGCATTTTCGTAGACCAGAACAGCGCGGTGGTCCCCACCTCCTCCGCGCAAGCCGGGCAGCAGATTACGATCTATGTGACGGGAGTGGGAGCCGTATCGCCGGCGGTTTCAGACGGCGCCGCGCCATCGTCCTCCACGCCTCTTTCTTCCCTCCCCGCTCCGGTTCAGACGACGACGGTCACCGTCGGCGGCGCGACCGCGAACATCCAATTCATCGGCATCCCCGACTGGTCCGCCGGCGTGGTGCAAATCAATTTTGTGGTTCCCGCAGGGTTGGCTTCCGGTCAGCAGCAGGTGGTGGTGACGGTGGGCGGGATCGCCAGCGCTCCTGCTCTGCTGACGGTCATGAATTAGCCGTTCGCGCGCCCGCGTAACGGGGCCCATTCGGCTACCCGAAGGCGCGTAGATCGAGCCCCTTCCATAGCCCCCTATGGAAAAATACGGTCTGAGATGGATTGAACGTTGCGTAGCGATCTCTAAATTTAAAAATCGCGTCCCTTGGGTTGCTCTTCACATTTGGCCCATTTCCTATTAGGCTGCAGTCGAAGAGCACGCGGAGAATCCGCCGGATCTCAAAGTCTGATGCGTAGCGCAACAGTTTGGCGTGATGCTCCAGTTCTCCCACGCTGACGGCTTGCTTCCGCACCTGTTTGAACAGGCTGATCGCGGCATTGATCTGTTCCCGCTCGACGTGGTGGCCAAGCTCATCAGCCATCTCGCCAACCAAGTAGTTGGAGTATGCCGCTAGTCCGTCGAAGACCTGGTTTGGTGTCATGCGCCCGCTGCCTGAATGCTTCTGGAGACACTTGAATAGCATCACCATATCCCTCGGAATTCGGCGCGTGTGCTCTAATAAATGCCCTTGTATGTCGCCTCTCGAATCACGTGGGTCAAGGCTTGGAGGAAGGAATGTGTCGAAAATGTCGATCTCCTCCTTGAGGCCGAGGTTCGCGCGCCGGTTGATGATCCGCACCAAAGCCGAGTCCTTAGGATGGTCCGGGTGATCCGACCAGTTAAGCTCAACAGCATAGACCTGATGAAGCCTGTTATTATTCCCGCCCGGCAGCAAGTCGAAAAGATCCGTCCGGCAGAGGACGATCACTTTGGCGGGCGTGCCGTTTCTGGACAGTTCGTTGTTGAGCCGCTTCGCCTCAAACAAGAGACACTCCAAAGCGACGTACGCCTGCTTTCCCTTTCTCAGCAGATCGTCGAGACCGTCGACCACCAACAGGTGCCGGTTGGGGCTTCTAACCCTTCTCGCGTTACGTTTGAGCCATTCAACGAAGCAGGGCACGTCCGCGTTGGACTTCTCCATTTTTTCAGTTCCGACGTTGATGACGTCCCAGAGCTTTAATCCGGCGCCCTTCTTGAGGGTGGTCTCAACAGTCTTTATAAGCTTGGCATCGGGAAGAAATCCAGCGTCCTTCAAGGCGTCGATCACGTACCACAGATCGCCTTCGTGCACGTTCGCTCCCTTGTCCTCGCCGAAGGAATCGAACATTTGGAGCAACAACAGCCAGGACCATGCCACCGGGAAGCGGGCCTCATTCTCGCCGCCTTTTTCGATCATCTGGGCCATGTTAGTGAAGGAAAGATCCGCGATGTGGAGAACCCTCACGAAGAGCTCTTTCCCGTTGGGGGACTCTTGGTCGGCCAAGAGCGCAAGGTGCTCAGCTAAACCCGACTTTCCGGATCCCTTGTAGCCTAGGAAAAGAAAGCGCCTCCCGTCTCTCGCCTCTTCGATCATCCCTAGATGATCGATAAATCCGCTCAGGAGAAGATCTGGTTGGTCCCGGGCCTCGGCTTCCGCCTCCATTTCTCCGAAATCAAAGTCCTTGAGCCGGACCCTCTTGGCCCGTTGATGCCCGACTGAGATCCGGCCGGCCGCCATGAGGTCACCTGGCGCACATCGTAACACAGGTGCGCCCGGCGAGGCGCCCGTCTGCGGCTCGGCGTCAAATGAGGGAGCCGCGGCTAAAATAAAAGCCTCGTCGGGGGAATCTGTGGGTGATCTGAGCGTCTCAGCGGGTCTGCTGGGTGAGGAAGACGTGAAACTTTCGGCAGGTAGCATCGAGGGAGCGCTGTAGTGGCTCTTCCGACTCCAGTGCGTAGACGAGCGGGCCACCTTCCTCATCGATTCGCTCGTCGAGAATCTTCTCCATGCTTTTCCTT
>DATDGT010000400.1:0-9835 GCA_036521975.1 Bryobacteraceae bacterium | reverse complement strand
CAGCAGCCCTCAAAAAACTCGGAAGGCACCTACTCGGCCACGGCCGACGCGTCGCATGTTTGCCTCGGCTCAACCCTGGCCGATGTGCAGCGTTTTCACTATGCGAGAAGCGCTCAAGCTGCTAATTTGGACGCGAGTGCCCCCGTATACGTTTAATTGCGTGAAACCACAGAGCAAGACCATCCTGCTCACAGTTAATGTCGAAGGGAAGGGCACTCTAAGCGGAGTTGAACTGTACGGAACTGACAGGATAATACCCGAGCTCCAGAACGATGTCCAGGCGCTGTTGCAGGCGCCGAGCTGCCTCGGTTGTATTGAGGCCTCCCCATTGAGCGAGTATCAATTTCAAGCAGCCAACGGACAAGGCTGGCAACTGTGCGCGGGCCAAAGCATTCGCGGGACGAAGCTCTCGCAGGTTACGGGCCAGTCGGTGGTGCCCGATCTGCGGGGCGTGTTTCTCAGGGGGAAGAACTACGGCCAAAAGCCGGGCGTCGAGGAGGTCGACCTCGGCCAGTACCGACCCGACACGGTCGGACCCCACCAACACAAGGTCATGGTCCCTGGCAACGAGCAGGATGAGGTGGGGATTAAATACGAGTGGGGGCACATCAAGATCGAGAAGGACAAGTTGGTTCGCGCCCTCGACGACTTTACCGAAACGCAGCCGAAGAACGTCACTGTAAACTATTTCTGTAAGGTCAATTGACTACCGCGCGCTACTTTGGATTGTAGCGGGTGAGAGCGCCTGAGTGCCCGGCGGGGCTGCCAGCTCCTTGCAGCAAGCGTATAATGTGGTTATCTGGCGAGGCAAGTGTGGGCTATAGCGCCGAAGTCAGAACGGTGGTGATCGCTTCTCCGAGCGATGTCTCTCAGGAGCGCAGTCTCATTCGTGAGGTTATCCAGGAATGGAACACCATTTACACGAGAGATCGGCGCATTGTACTCATGCCCGTTGGCTGGGAGACCCACGCCGTACCCGAAATGGGTGGGCGTCCACAAGCAATCGTTAATAAGCAACTCTTAGAGGAAGCCGATCTTCTCGTCGCGGTTTTTTGGACACGGCTTGGTAGCCCTACTGGAGAGGCCGACAGCGGAACAGTTGAAGAAATTGAGAAACACCTCGCGGCCGGAAAACCCGCGATGCTTTATTTCTCGTCCGCTCCCGTGCGGCTGGAAAGCGTTGACGCCGCCCAATATCAGGCCCTCAGAGCGTTCAAAGATCGATGCAAATCAGAAGGCGTGATTGAAGAATACAGCGATTTTACCGAGTTCAGGATCAAGTTTTCCAGGCAGCTTGCTATGACGGTAAATAGCGCATTCAGTTCTTCACCCACCGAGGATGATCGCCTACAAGTAGTTAGCGAGCTCTATTCTTCGCCCGCGCTGTCAGACGCGGCCCGCGAGCTCTTGCTTGAGGCTTCTCAGGACTCCAATGGGATGATCATGAACCTGGGTTCGCTGAGCGGCCGAATAATTCAAACCAACAATCGAGGCTTTGTCGATGAAAGGAACGCCAGGTCCGAAGCTCGCTGGGTGAGTGCGATCCGTGAACTTCAGGGCTTGGGTCTCATTGAGGACCGCAGCTACAAGGGAGAAGCGTTTTTTGTCACCGACAGGGGCTATCAAGTTGCGGACCAGCTCACGCAGTAATGGCGCCTCACCCCCCCGGGGCGCTAAATCCTCACGTCTTCTTTCGCTTCGCTTCGCGCGCCGCCAACGGCTTTCGGCATGAATATAACCGAACCTTCTCCACACACGTGATCGACGGTGCGCCGATTTCGTGGTGTACGATGCGGGAGGGCATATGCCTTTCACGACGCTGACTGAGAACGAAGAAAAAGAACTGTATCGCTTAAAGCGCCTCTATTGGCGCGAGGTGGTCCGCTGCGAGGAATCCAAGGCGTACCTGGCCGGATGCGTCATGCTCGGATCGGCGCTGGAGACGCTGCTCGTTCTGATGATCAACGTCCACGCATACGAGGCTGAGCAGACGGGAAAGGTTCCGACGGCCAAGGGTAAGCCAAAGCCTCTGCTGGAATGGAAATACATCGAGCTCCTCCGTGTCGCGAAAGCTGCCGGATGGCTGCCCTCACAGTTGGACCCGGACCATGACGGATGGAGCGGCAAAGAAGCCAGGATTGGGGACCATGCCGAAGTTGTTCGCATGGTCCGAAATCTCGTTCATCCGGCGGGTTATGCCTCTGAGCATTACCGTAGGCGCGTCACCGCGAAATACCTAAAGCTATAGTTCGAGGTCGTGCTGCTTTGCCATGACTGGCTTTTGGCGCATAACACCAAATCGCTGCACGTGAAAGCGGAAGGTGGCCCTGAGGCGCCGCGGTTTCTGCATCAGCGGAAAGCTGTGGCATCGGCGATCTCAATGGACTTCGCCGCGGCTTCGATGGTGGGATGCGACAGCAGCGCGACAATAAGACGCTCCGACTTTCGGCTGTATTTCTGTCCGTGGCCTCTCATTTCAACTCGCCTGCTCCGATCTGCCAGATTTCCCGCACATCGGGCGTGCGCTGGCGATTCGCGCCATCTGTGCAGAATCTTCCTGCAGTTGGCCGGCGCGTGGAACGTCTTCAGTGTCTCCATTTCGACCGCGCCGGGCCAGTCGCGCGTCTTGACTTGGTTCTTATGCAGCCGCATTGCTGACCTTTACCCGGTAAGGTAGGGTCAGCACCTTGCGTTCATTGCGGTCCCCCGCAACCAACATCTTTACCCTCGCCCGTAGCAATCCGTAATACCGAACGCGACGCGAATGTGGGGTTCTGGGGCCGAGGATCCCTCGGCGAGTCACTCGTACAATGCTCGGGTTAGGTTTGCACGGGGCCAGTTAAGTCGGATTGGGGAAGATTGCTCCCGATAAACGCGCTCTCATCCCGCGATCCGTTTCTGCCCATATTGTCGGCCACGTGGAGAATGGTGCGAAACGGATCTGAGGCAACCCTGCGTGCAGATTCTTATCGTGAAATCCCCTTCGCACCCACTGCGGGTTTGTGGCCCTGGGGCTTTTGACGGCAGGGAACGGCTGCCGGTTCGCCTAAGCCCGCTCTCCGAGTGGCGTCACTCGCCCACGTTGTCCCCGCGGCCGCGGACCCTCGACATGATTTCTTCGATAACGGGGGCTTTCGCGTCAGCGTAGTTTTGGGTGTACTTCCATTCCTGCTGCGCTAACGTTTGCTTGGATCGGGCATACAATTCACGATCTGCTTCGTTTGTCCGTAACCATTCTCGGAACGCCAGCATTCGTGCGACTTCGGGGCAGCCCACCGAGAACACATGAAGGTTGACATCATTCTCCGGACCTTTGAACATCCGATGCTCATACCAACCAGGCTCGCGGATGCGGAGCTTATAACCCGCTCCCTCTAACGCCGCGACGTACTCCGTTTCCTTGGCCGAGTCGGCCACGACGAGAAGGATATCTATAATCGGCTTGGCCGGTAGGCCCGCGACTGACGTGGATCCCACATGCTCGATTCTCAATGCCCGCTGCCCAAGAGCCCTTCGGATTCTCTCAGCCTCATGCTGGAACCGATCGGGCCATCTAGGATCGTAGGCCACAAGCAGAATCGGCCCGGACAATGCTTTCAAATCTTCCATCGTGTGCGTCCGCAGGTAGTCCTCGCTCAGGTAGCCCATTTGACTGACCTACTCGCTCTTCTCCCCGGTACGGTATGAACAACGGATACGGTATGCGCAACGGCGGTCGCCGGCCACGATGTGTTCGGTCCGCTCGATAGTGACTGCCGGTCCGAGCACCGTTTGGAAGAGATCGAGTTCGGTATAACAGAACCCCTTGCACACGGTTGCCGCTGCACAGATTGGACAATGGTTCTCCACCAGGAGGAACCCGCCGCCTCGCTCGCGTTTCATCTCCGCCATGTAACCTTCTTCGTTGCGAATGCGCGCGAGTCTTTGAACCTTCTCCTTAAGCGTCAGCGAAGCAGGAATGCGTGCCGCGTATTCTTTCTTCTGCCGCGTGCATCGCGAGTCCAGTACCCGTTTTACGCCGGTTTCACCCAATGCCTCACCCAGCGCGTCGATCAATGCGACACTCAATTCCGCATAGGCGGATGGAAACAGCCGGTCTGCATCACGGGTCAGTTGCCAGTACTTGGCGGGGCGTCCCACCGCCGCGGGTCGCTCCTCCGCCGAGACCAGCTTTTCCCTCTGCAGATCATAGAGGTGCTGCCGGACGGCCATCGGGGTGAGGCTGAGCCGTTTCCCCAGACGGGCGGCGTCCATTGCACCTTCCGTTTTGAGCAACTTCACGATCGCGTGACGCGTTTTCCCGGGGCCTTCGGCGGCTGTTGATTCCACATCCTATTTCTAAACTGAATCCTTTACAAAGTCAACTGCATCATTTAGCCAGGATATCTAAAGAAAACTCTTTAGAAAGGATTGAACCATGGGAATCGACAACGAAAACACGCGGACGCGCGCAGAAGCCCTCGAGCAAGGCGGGCAGCTCATTCTTAACTGCTTCAGCGGCCTCCGCGTCGCCGTGACCGGGGGCACGTCAGGCCTAGGGCTTGCGCTCGTCCGTGAGTTCGCTTCGGCTGGTGCGAGCGTGGCTTTCGTGGCCCGCGATAGCAAGAAAATCGACCAGACCCTTACAGACATTCCCGGGACGCATGGGATCACCGGCGATGTTTCCCGCAAGGAGGATATTTACCCGATTGCCGTCGAGATCACCGGCGAGCTGGGCGGACTGGATGTTTTGATCAACAATGCGTCGAGCCTCGGCCCGGTACCGCTAGCTTTGTTAGGCGATACCGAATGCGAGGATTTCGAGCAGGCGCTTGCGACGAACCTCCTCGGGCCGTTCCGCCTTACAAAAGCCTTGCTAGGAGCCTTGGCTGCCTCCGCTCGCCAAGGACGCGGCGCCGTCGTGCTCAATATTTCAAGCGATGCTGCGTTGAACCCCTACCCGCGATGGGGAGCATACGGGGCGAGCAAGGCAGCCCTGAATCATATGACACGAATCTGGGATGAAGAGCTCTCCGCGGAAGGGATTCGATTTCTTTGGATTGATCCGGGAGATATGGACACACCCCTCCACGTCCTGGCCGTTCCAGACGCAGATCGATCGACGCTGAAGCGCCCCGAAACTGCCGCTCTGGAAGTAATCGAGACGATCGTTGCGGCCTTGCCCAAAAATCGAGGCCGTATTGCCGATGAGGCCGCTCGATGATTCCCGCTTCCCAGCCCGTGCAACGTCCGAGGGATGCCAAACTGCTCGTCATTTCTGGAAACCAATCGGGCGACAGTGCGGGAAATCTCCGCCATGTGCCGCGATCGTCGTGGATTGAGTTCCTCCACGCCGGCGATCTCGTGGTCGCGAACGATGCTGCAACCATCCCCGCAAGCCTCCTTGGTATTCATATTCCCACTCAGAGCGCAATCGAGGTGCGGCTTGCCGGCCGGCGGTCGCTCAATCCCGAAGATGTACACGAATTTTTCGCAGTGGTATTTGGAGAGGGCGATTTTCATACTCGCACCGAAAACCGCCCTGCTCCGCCTCACATCAAGGCAGGCGATGGCCTGAAACTGGGGCCCCTATCCGCAACCGTTGCACGGCTGCTAGGCCATCCTCGGCTGATTTTGATTGATTTTGAAGGTTCGGCTGATCAAATTTGGGCGGGACTGGCTCGGCACGGCCGCCCGATTCAGTACGCTCACCTCGATGTCCCGCTCTCGCTTTGGGATGTCTGGACTCCGATTGCCGGGGTGCCCGCGGCCTTCGAGCCGCCGTCAGCGGGCTTTGCGATCGATTGGAACATCGTCGCCGCCTTGCGTGCGCGCGGTGTCGGATTTAGCACGATCACGCACGCCGCCGGCATCTCTTCAACCGGAGATCCGGCACTCGACGCGCACCTGCCCTTTGACGAAGCGTATCTCATCCCCGAAGCCGCCGCAGAAGCGATCGGGCGCACACGCGCGTTCGGCGGTCGCGTAATTGCCATCGGCACTACTGTAGTGCGAGCCCTCGAACACGCCGCGAGTGCCGGGACAATTCGGGCAGGTGAGGGCGTGGCGACGCAGCGGATCGGACGTGGGACGCAGTTACGAGCGGTGGATGCGATTTTCTCGGGGACCCACGAGCCGGGAACGAGCCATTACGAATTGCTACGCGCGTTTGCCGATGACAGGATTCTCGAACTCGCCACCCGCCAACTCGATTTGCACGGATACCGAACACATGAATTCGGTGATTCCGTCATGCTGGAAGCGGCGTTTCCGCATCACTATCGAGCCGGTCGCGCGGCTTGACCCCACGCCAGGACAGGTACTCTGCGCAGGGGACCGGCTTTACGTGGTTACCGGGGGTCGCAGGTGAGGATCGCGAGTTCGAAGGGCTATTATTATCGCCAGGAACCGAGACCAGCCAGTGTTGCGCGAGTGCACGATTCCTTTATCATTGGTTCAGGCCTTCCGGCGGCGCCACAATCCACAAATACGAGGCGCGAGCGGATTCGACTTAGATGGATTCGTTGTTATCGGGACTTGCCGCGCACGGCTATTCGATCCTCTTCTTGGCGGTGTTTCTGGAAACGGTGGGCTTCCCCATACCGGCGGCACTAGCACTGCTGATTGCGGGGGGCACCGCGCGTGCTTCGCTGCACCCGCTCTTCGGCGTGGCCGGGGCGTTCGCCGCGATGGTCCTCGGCGACACCTTGATGTTCTTCCTGGGCCGCTATACGGGATGGTGGCTGCTCGGCGTGCTCTGCCGGCTCTCTCTGAATCCGGAGTCGTGCATTTTGCGCTCGGCCGACGCCTTTTACCGGCGCGGGCGCATGCTGCTAGTATTGGCGAAATTCGTGCCTGGCATTAATACGATGGCTCCGCCGCTCGCGGGCAGTATGGGCATGCGCTTTCTGCACTTCCTCCGGTTGGATGCGGCTGGTGCAGGACTCTACATCGGCTGCTACTGGTCCGTGGGATTTTTATTTGCCGGAGCGCTGGGCGCGATCACGAAAGGCTACCAGGCGTTTGGCCGGATTGCCGCCTGGGCACTGATTGTGGTGGTTGGGGGATATCTCGCCTATCATTTTTGGATACTGGTTAGGGCGCGCTCCCTGCGCCCCGTTCCGTTCGTCAGCCCTGCAGACGCGGCGCGCGCGATGGCCGATGGGGCAGTCATCTATGATGTCCGCAGCCACAGCTACTATGACCCCAAGGCAACGCGCATCCAGGGATCGCAAAGGTTGGAGCCGAGCGCCGTCAACCAGCTCCACGGAGAGCTTCCGATGGATCGCCGCGTGTTTCTCTACTGCACTTGCGTGCGCGAAGCCACGAGCGCCAGAGTCGCGCAGGTGCTTAAGGAAAAAGGCGTGCAGGTCGCGGTGATTAAAGGCGGCTTGCGCGCCTGGAAAAAGGCCGGACTCCCGCTGGAACCGGTGCCACCCGAGGAAATCGCAGAACTGCCGGTGTTCGAATCGTAACTATTTCGAGATCAAAACATTCCGCTCGTGCTTTGTCTTTGTGCCATCTCCGAGTTAACTCCCCCACAACAAAATGCGATGAACGTCGAGAAGCGCATTCGGGCACTCGAGGCGCTTTCGCGCGCTTTAGCCGCGCTGGAGCAAAGGGCGGAGTTCGCGCACGTTTCTCAGGCTCTCGATGGCAAGCGTTGCCTCGATCAATTTGGCGGATGACGGCGCGCCCAGGACGGGGGTCATCAGGCCGCGGGCTTTCGCCATCACTTCTTCGCGGGTCATCGGATTGGCGTTGGTCCCGCGAACTGCCGAGACATTTTCGATAAGGCGTGAACCATCGGCCAGGGCAACGGTCACCAGCGGCGGCGCTTCCGGATCCAGCCGCACTTTGGCGCGCTGGCGGAGAACCGCCGGGTCCCGCATTCGCGGCTTATCGTGCGCCGAGGCGAATGTGACGGTCTGGTCCAGCAGCATGATCGCGAGCATGTGCTGGACGCAAACGTCAGGCATTTCGCGATTGTCCACCACCGAGCCCGGGCTCATACGGACCACAATCTCGCGCACCTCATCCGGAGGGATGGGGCGCCGCTTCAGCATCATTTCCAGCGCGTCCAGCGGCGCCTGAATCGGCGAACCCACGGACCATTTTTTTATGCTGGTTCTTACGATTTCATAACGCTCGCCAAGCCGATCCGCGAGCGCCCCCGGGTCTCCATGGGGGGCGTTGGCCAGCAGGAAATTGTCATCGCCGGAAAGCACGTCGTCGACGCCCGTCCATCCGGATGCGACCAGCAGCGCCGCGGTCACTCCGTCGCGCGCCGGCATGCCGCCGAATACGAAGCCTTTTTCAATGTGGTCGCTATCGCGATCCCAGGCGGCGATGCCGGAAGATTGCTGCGCAGTGTAATCCAGAAGCCAGCGCATCTGCCGCGCGTTGAGGCGGGCCGCGCAGCCTGCCGCCGCGCCCGAGCCGAAAATTCCCCCGATGCTGTGCGTGCTCTTGTGCGTTTCGAACACGCCGGGGCGCAACGCGGTGAGCATGCGCGCGCCCACGTCGTAGCCCAGCGCCACGGCTCTCAAAAAATGAGCGCCGGAGATGCCGAATCGCTCGCCCACGGCAAGCGCCGCGGGTACTACATTGCAGCCCGGATGCCAGCCGTTGGGCCAGGAGTCGTCGGTTTCATCGGCGTGCGCCAACACCCCGTTGGCCAGCGCGGCCTCGATGGGTCCGCAGACGATTTGCGAAGCCGCCACCGTAGCCACCTTCGCGCCGCCGTAGGCTCTCGCGAATTGGACAGCGGCGCGGCCGGGAGCGAGCTCGGCGCCGGAGATCATGGCGGCGAAGGTGTCGAGCAGATGATGCTTGACTTTCTCCATAACTTCGGCGGGCAGCGGGCGCGCGGCTACCTCGCTCATGTAAGCGCTGAGCCTGGTCATCACCGCGCCGGTTGGTTCGTCCGCGATCAATCGGCATGCCGCGGCCGAGGAGATTACGCCCGCGCGACGCAAAAGTCGACGCCGGGTCATCATTGCATTCCCGAGCATATCAGGCCCGAGCATATCAGGCCCGAGCATATCAGGAATGCCGCGCATAGCCAATCTACCGGCTCCCGCCGGGCGCACGGCAACGGGAAGGCGATTCAGAACGAAAGAGACGCGGCGCACATGCGGCAGCGGACTCCATTCCCGAATACGCAATACCTTTGGAGAGAGCTGCATACCCTCCCCAGTTTCTGGGCTTTGCGGCGTACTACGGCTTCGTGCCGACACTTTCATGTCGCGCTTAACCGGCCAAACCTCTGAATTGCACACCCGACAGTGTCCATTTTAGAGGGCGCTATTCTTTTCCAGTTGGGATCTCTTGCAGGAGGCAAGGGCCCACTCCGGGCCTGATCTTGGCAAGGTCACCCAGGGCGGAGCCCGCATGTAGCACGGTTCTATTTATCTCACTTCCGCCGCGCAACACAATCTCGAAGCGGGTGGGCCGACGCGGAGGCCGGCATCCCGGGTTCCGCACGACGGAGCGATTGTGTCGGTCCTTAAAAAGAGATGTAGACCGCCAATCTTCCTCGAATCGGTCCGATTCTGCGGCACAATCCCGCATCCTGGGCAGCGCACGGGGCCCTTGCCATCAAGTCGGTTGCTGCCGGGTGCGCTTGTTCGTGGGTCGTGATGCAAAAATCCCCTCTTCGCCAGAAGTTAATCGGGGGCATCGGACCGCCTCTCGATTCGTGAATGCGAAGGGCTGTTGTACTAAGCCGCTAGCGCGGCAGGTAGAATTCGGCGCGCGGCGGAGGTGAAATGAACGAGTGAAAGGAGCTCGTTCATGACCATCCTGCGTCAGCGAATGATGGACGATCTGCGGCTGCGGAATTACTCCGAGCTTA
>DATDGT010000399.1:0-11922 GCA_036521975.1 Bryobacteraceae bacterium | reverse complement strand
CTGGTTCTCTCTGCCAGGATTGCGCCGTCGGACGGGCCTTCACCCTCCCAGTGGATTCATTGTCGAACGAAAAAAAAGAATGCTCACTTCCGTGGATTAACGGCGGTCCGTCCTACCGATTGGCCGGTATAAAAGGACTTCCCAGGAGTAATCCGATGGATCGTTCTCCGAGTGGACCATACAGACGAAGATCCTGGTGCGATTCCCGGAAGCCGTTATGAACGACAACGTCCTTTATCATTCAGGACGTGGATTGGCAAGGCGCGAGAGGTTTTCAGAGCCACACGGGCATTTCCGGCCACGTTCACGCTCCGCGTCCAATCAGCACCCCCGTTTTGGCCAACTTCCGGATGGCCGACGACTCACCCGCAGAGAGCTCTTCGACACAAGTCGTTGGTGCCTCCGTGCTTCGTCAACCAGCTGTTAGACCGGTTCGCTTGGAGTGTCAATGATAGATCGAGATCGAACGTTTCATCGTTTGATGGCCGCCACGCGCAAGAGAAAGGCCGAAGACCGTCACGCTAGGGAAGCGCTCGCCCAGGACAATCTCTATCCCCGCATTGCCGCTCTCAGTCGCCGCGTTCTGCGGAGCGAAAAAGTGTAATCCATGTCTCCGGAAGGTTCTGTTGGGTCAAGGTGAATGGCCAGTGGCTCTACAAGACACGCCAGATCGTGACTGGAAGGAATAAGCACCCGGCGCGTTGGATGCTCTGGCGTCCGAACCGCCGTGCCCAGATCCCTTCAGCCCTGCGCTCCGCAAAACCCATCCGCTGGCGAATACGTTGAAACCAGAGGATATTGTCCGGCCGACGGGCGACATCCTCCAATACCTCATTGCGGTGATGCAGCGGCGCACGCGACGCTAGGTGTAAAATTGTCCCTTGCTACACGTCCTTCGATCCTCGCGGGAGAAAGTAGCCTAACATGATCGATCACGGAGATTTAACGATGCGAAAACGTTCTCTCTTGTTCCTTTCGTTGCTGGTTCCAGCCTTTTTAGGCCTCGGCGGATATGCCGTCCTCAAAGCGCAGCAAAAGACTTCGACGGCCAGCGCGAAGCGCTGGTCTGATCCAGCCACCTGGCCTGACAAAAAGGTGCCGGCCAAAGATGCTGTGGTCACCATTGAAAAGGATAGGAACGTCGTCCTCGACGTCTCTCCGCCACCGCTGCGCAGTTTGACGATCAACGGCAAACTGAGCTTTGCGGACAATAAAGATCTGGAACTGTCCACCGAATGGGTCATGGTGCACGGGGAACTGGAAATCGGCACCGAAGCCAGGCCCCATACGCGCAAGGCCACAATTACCCTTACCGACAACGTCAAAGACGAAGATATGAGTGGAATCGGTGGAACGAATGACCGCAGCGACCGCGGGATCATGCTCATGGGCGGAACCCTGAACCTGCACGGGAACCGGACGAACTCCTGGACGAAGTTGTCCAAGACCGCCGAGGCAGGCAGCAACTCGATTGAAGTCCTGAACGCCGCTGGCTGGCGGGTCGGCGACGTGATTGTCCTCGCGTCAACGGATTTCGATCCCCATCAGGCAGAGCGGCGAACCATTGCCGCCATCAGTGGTAATACGATCACGCTCGACCAGAAGCTGGACTACATGCACTTCGGCAAGATCACCTTCGACGTGGATGAACGCGGCGAAGTCGGCATGCTGTCGCGCAATATCCTGATCCAGGCTTCGCCTGACGCAGACCAGACGCTCTTTGGCGGCCACATCATGGCGATGGTCGGGAGCAAGATGTTTCTCGAGGGCGTCGAGCTGAATCGCATGGGTCAGAACATGCATCTGGCCCGGTATCCGATCCACTGGCATCTGATCGGCGATGCGCAGGGGCAGTACATCAAGAACTCGGCGATTCACGACACCTACAGCCGCTGCGTGACCGTGCATGGCACAAATTACTTGGACGTTGAAAACAACGTGACCTACAACAACATTGGTCACTGCTTCTTCCTGGAGGACGGCGTGGAGCACGACAACCAGTTCGTGCACAACCTGGGGATCCTGACCAAGTGTCATCCGGAGGCGCCGTGCGTCGCGACAAACCTCGCTGCAGCCGGAGAGGGCCGGCCGGCGGGACGGAATGGCCAGAATGCCAAGGACATCCTGATTCCGTCGGACAACACGGCGTCGACTTTCTGGATCACCAACCCGGACAACATCTACCGGGATAACGTGGCCGCGGGTTCCGACTCGAACGGCTTCTGGATGTCATTGCCGGAGCACCCGACGGGTAAGTTCGAAGGCACGGAGATCAGTGCGAAGACCTGGCCGCGTCGAACGCCATTCCGCGAGTTCAAGGGCAACGTCGCCCACTCCAACTACGACTCGTTTATGTTCGACCGAAACGTTGGGCCCGATGGCCATTTCGGTGTTACCGGCAGCTCGCAGACCGGCCATGAAAATCCCGCTGACGCGAACAGCAAGGCGGTGGAATCGGTCTTCGAGGATCTCACCTCCTACAAGAACCGGAATGGCGCCATCTGGGGTCGCGGTGAGATGCACGTATTCAGGAACGTGAAGCTGGCCGACAACGCTAACGGCTTTACGCACGCGTCTGGCGAATTCGGTCGTTACGCCTTTACGTCAAAGGTCGTTGACTCGCTGTTCGTGGGCGAAACCGAGAACGTCGGTAACCCCAGGACTGACGCGGAAAAGGCTTACGGCCGCAGCTTGCCGAAGCCCGAAATGCCGGATTACCCGATCCACGGCTACGAGTACTACGATTACCGTCATGACGTGGAGAATACCACCTTCCGGAATTTCGAGGACAACGCCACTCGCAAGTCGGGAGCGATGTCTTACCTGCTGTATACCAGCTTCGGGGTCAGCTCCAACAACGCCGTCGAGCGCGTGAAATTCGTCAACGCAAAGCCGGTGTATTTCCCGCCGATGGAGCGTAAGTGGGGCAACGATAATGGAGGCAGTACGGCCTATAAGACCGCGGTGATCCGCGACAAGGACGGCTCGTTCGGCGGTGGTCCCAATTCCTACGTTCTCATCAATGACGGCGTCAACGACAGCATCGCAGTCGACGCAGGAGCCTGTGAGATCAAGCCCACCTGGAACGCTGCCGTGTGCAAGGGCGATGTTGGGCGCCTGAATGTTGGCGGCGCCGGCGGCGGCGGTCGTGGCGCAGGCGCCGGTCTCTTCGGTGGCAGAGGCGGCGCTCCCGCAGGCGCCGCGCCTGGCGGTGGTCAAGGCGGGGCTCCGGTAGCCGGCGGTCCTGGCGGTGCTAGGGGCGGCCCCGGTGGTCCTGGCGCAGCCGGAGGCGGTCCTGGCGGTGGCGCCGGCGGCAGAGGAGGATTCGGACGCGCTGGCGGATCTGCTCAGCCGCCCGTCGTTCTCAGCCGCAATGGCAAGGAGTACAACGTAACGGGCACCAACGTACGAGCCGGCACCGAGATCAAGGTGACCACCGAAAGGCCGTCCGTGTCCCTCTCCCTGACGGAACTGGATACCGGCTCGTGGGTGATCTTTGAGCTGCCGGGATTCACCACCGCAGCCTCGGGTGCCCCGCAGGACAGCCTGGATGCGCTGCGTAAGGCCGGCGTCACCTCGTACTACAAGGACAAGGATGCACTCTGGGTCAAGGTTGTCTCCAGCGGTGACAGCGGCACCGGCGCCCCTGGTGGTGGAACCAGCGTCCAGGTCAGCCGGTAAGCTGAACCCGGCTGTTTGAGCATGAGCCCCCGGCGCGGGACGGGGGCTTTTTTTGTTCCGAGCGCTTTCGGGAAAGCCCCTCCGGGTCCGCCAAGTCCCTTGCGGACAATGCCTTGAATGTGCAATACTGCAGACTGCGGCAAGATGTCGCAGTCTGTCCGCGATGTCTCGATCACGGAGGTTTAACGATGCGAAAACGTTCTCTCTTGTTCCTTTCGTTGCTGGTTCCAGCCTTTTTAGGTCTCGGCGGATATGCCGTCCTCAAAGCGCAGCAAAAGACTTCGACGGCCGGCGCGAAGCGCTGGTCTGATGCAGCCACCTGGCCTGACAAGAAAGTGCCAGGCAAAGACGCCGTTGTCACCATTGAGAGGGACATGAACGTTATCCTCGATGTCAGCCCGCCGCCGCTCCACGGTTTAAGGATCGACGGCAAGCTGAGCTTCGCCGATAACAAAGATCTTGAACTGGCCACAGAGTGGGTCATGGTGCACGGGGAACTGGAAATCGGCACGGAAGCCAAACCCCACACGCGCAAGGCCACAATTACCCTCACCGACAACGTCAAAGACGAAGATTTTGGTGGATTGGGTGGAAATGACCGCAGTGACCGCGGGATTATGCTCATGGGCGGAACGCTGAACCTGCACGGTAACCGGACGAACTCCTGGACGAAGTTGTCCAAGACCGCCGAAGCAGGCAGCAACTCGATCGAGGTCCTGAACGCCGCTCAATGGCGGGCCGGCGACGTGATTGTCCTCGCGTCAACGGATTTCGATCCCCATCAGGCAGAGCGGCGAACCATTGCCGCCATCAGCGGCAATACGATCACGCTCGACAAGAAGCTGGACTACATGCACTTCGGCAAGATCACCTTCGACGTGGATGAACGCGGCGAAGTCGGCATGCTGTCGCGCAATATCCTGATCCAGGCTTCGCCGGACGCGGACCAGACGCTGTTTGGCGGCCACATCATGGCGATGGTCGGGAGCAAGATGTTTGTCGATGGCGTCGAGCTCAATCGCATGGGTCAGAACATGCATCTGGCCCGGTATCCGATCCACTGGCATCTGATCGGCGATGCGCAGGGGCAGTACATCAAGAACTCGGCGATTCACGACACCTACAGCCGCTGCGTGACGGTGCACGGCACAAATTACCTGGACATTGAAAACAACGTGACCTACAACAACATTGGTCACTGCTTCTTCCTGGAGGATGCCGTGGAGCACGGCAACCAGTTCGTGCACAACCTGGCGATCATGACCCAGTGCCATCCGAACGCGCCGTGCGTCGCGACAAACCTCGCCCCGTTCGGACAGTCGCCCGCCTCGAACTTCGATACGGCCGGCCAGAACGCCAAGGATATCCTGATCCCTTCCGACAACACGGCAGCGACTTTCTGGATCACCAACCCGGACAACATCTACCGCGACAATGTGGCCGCGGGGTCCGACTCGACAGGTTTCTGGTTCGCCTTGCCGGAGCATCCGACGGGTAAGTTCGAAGGCACGGAGATCAGCAAGACAACCTGGCCGCGTCGAACCCGGATACGGGAGTTCAAGGGCAACACCGCCCATTCGAACTTTGACGGTTTCTTGATGGACCGCGGCCCCAGGCCCGATGGCCATTTCGCCACCGGCGGGCATATGTCCTTTGCCAATCCCGCTGACGCGAACGGCCCTCAAGTGGAGTCGGTCATCGAGGATTTCACCAGCTACAAGAACCGGAATGGCGGCCTCTGGAGCCGCGGTGAGATGCACGTGTACAAGAACTTGAAGGTGGCCGACAACGCCATTGGCTACACGCATGCGTCCGGCAACTCCGGTCGTTCTGCCTTCACGTCAAGGGTGGTTGACTCGCTGTTCGTGGGCGAAACCGAAAACATCGGCAACCCCAGGACGCCGGCGGAAAAGGCTTACGGCCGCAGCTTGCCGGAGCCCGAAATCGCAGATTTCCCGATCCGCGGCTACGAGTTCTACGATTACCATCATGAACTGGACAATGACACCTTCGTGAATTTCCAGGACAACGCCACCCGCAAGACGGGAGCGATCTCTTACCTGCTGTATACCAGCTTCGGAATGAGCTCCAACAACACCGTACAGCGCGCGAAATTCGTCAACGCCAAGCCGGTGTATTTCCCACCGATGGAGCGTAAGTGGAGCAACGACGATTACGGCAATGGGAGCTGGCAGACCGCCGTGTTCAACGACAAGGACGGCTCGGTCGGCGGTGTCCCCAATTCCTACATTCTCGTCAACGACGAAAAGAACGAAATCGCCATCGACGAAGCCTGCGAGATGAAACCCACCTGGAACGCTGCCGTGTGCAAGGGCGACGTCGGGCGCATGACTGTTGGCGGCGGCGGTGGTGGTGGTCGTGGCGCAGGCGCCGGCGGTGGTAGAGGCGCCGGCGGTGGCAGAGGCGGCGCTCCCGCAGCTGCCGGTCCCGGCGGTACAGGCGGGGCTGCAGTAGCTGCTGCGCCTGGCCGCGGAGCTGGCGCCGGCAGGGGTGGCGCCGGTGTTGTCGTCGGCCCGAGAGTCGGATTCCTGGGCGCTGCTGCACCTGCGGGGCCGCCAGTCGTTCTCAGCCGCAATGGCAAGGATCTTACCGCCACCGGTGCAACCAACGTACGAGCGGGCACCGAGATCAAGGTGACCACCGAAAGGCCGTCCCTGAGCCTCAGCGTGACGGAACTGGATCGCGGCTCGTGGGTGATCTTCGAGCTGCCGGGATTCACCACTGCAGCGTCGGGTACGGAGGAGAGCAGCCTGGATGCCCTTCGCCAGGCGAGTGCCACCTCGTACTACAAAGGCAACGGTGAGCTTTGGGTCAAGCTTGTCTCGAGCGGTGACGTCTTGGGCAGCGGACCCAACGCCGGCCCTAGTGGCGGAGCCAGCCTCCAGGCCAGCCGGTAAGCAGCAACCCTGCTGCACGGCAAGTTCCACGACGGTGTGCGATCTGCTCTATCGCGCATATGCCCGAGGCGACTGAGACTGATATCACGCCCGCGCTTAATATAAAAAGAGCCGCCGGAGCCACGTGCCATGCTTGCCGCTGAGGAGCGACGCCAATTTCGCATCCTCTTCCGAACCTTTCTGTCTCGCATGATCGACGTCGAGCTGCTTTCGACGGGGGGCGATGTCGGAAAGCTGATGGCGCAGATGGCCGCCCTCCTGGCGGCTTTCAGCTTCACGTTCGTAGTCGCGAGCGCGCAAAAGTATATGGCCAGCAGTCTTCCGCAGCCGAAGCTGTTGGCCACCGCGCAAGTCGAAACCGAATTTCTATTTGCTACCACCATGGCTGTGGCTTGCATGATCGCCGTGATGGTATGGAACGCCGTGCTTCCGGAACGCCGCGACTGCATCATTCTCGGGGTCCTTCCCATTCGCCGGCGCACAATCTTTTTCGCCCGTTTTGCCGCCGTTGCCGCTGCAGTTGGTACCGCAGTTCTCGCAACTAATATATTCACCGGCTTGTGCTATCCGTTCCTTTTGCTGTCGCCGGGAGCCACTTTTGGGACTGCGGCGCGCAGCTTCTTGGCATATTGGCTCGCGATGGCCGCGACTGGCGTGGTGGTTTGCTCGACGCTTTTGGCGGTACAAGGCATTTGTAGCCTGCTCCTGAGTCATCGGCGGTTTCTGCGCTTTTCGAGCTGGATGCAGCTCGCCGCGTTCTTCGTTGTTCTCGCGACGTACTTCCTGAAACCCGGGCTGCCGCTACGCTTGTCGCCAGGCAGCCTAAGCGTGTCCTGGGTTCCGTCGTTCTGGTTCTACGCGCTGTTCGAACGCTGGAGCGGCACGGCTTCTCCTGTCCTGATGCCATACGCGGGGCGCGCTCTCTGGTGGCTGTTTATCGGGACTGCGTCGGGAGCGTTGGCTTTCACACTCGCTTTTAATCGGATAGTTCGCCGCATTAACGAGCAGCCGGACATTATCCCTGGGGACCGCTTCCATTCCGCGACTCGATTCGGGCGCTCTCTTACTGCTCGCGTATTCGCACACCCCTTGGATCGTGCCATTGTTCTGTTCACCGCGCGCACGCTGGCGCGCAGCCGCCAGCATCGTCTGCTGCTTGCAGCTTTTGGAGGAGTCGGCCTGGCGATTGCGCTGGTATATGCGAAGGATCTGATCTACGGCTACTCCGGAGGCCTTTTTGACTCGTTGGGCCTAGAAGCCGATGCGAATCTACATTGGGGCCAAGCGAACATCCCGTTCCTGGTGGCGAGCCTTATTCTACTTGCCTTTGGAATCTTTGGAGTGCGCGCAGTCTTTTCGCTCCCTACTACGCTACGCGCCAATTGGATTTTCAGGATTACAACGATCCACAATCCGTCATCTTACTTTGCTGCAGTACGGAAAGCGCTGTATTTGCTAACTGCTATACCGATCAGCATCACCGCCGCGACGGTCCTCTTGCTCATCTGGCCCACGCAGCAGGCTCTGGAGCACGTTGCCGTCATGGCAGCGCTGGGTGTCCTGCTAGTGGAAATCTCGCTCCATCGGTTCAGCAAAATCCCTTTCGCTTGCTCTTATTTGCCCGGCAAGACCAACATGAACGTCCGGTTCGGGGCGTACGCACTGTTGTTCCTGTTCATCACCAATCGCGGCGCGGCGATCGAATATGCGGCGATCCAACACGGCCTCGGCTTGCTCGTATTGCTGGCTCTGTTGGTTCTTGCCGCTGTTTGGGCGCAGCGGCGGACGGCACGGTTCATGAAGGCTCGCGGCAACCGGCTTCAGTTTGAAGACGCTCTTCCGCCCGAAGTCGCTCCCCTCGACTTGCGCCATGATGGCGTGCTGAGCGGAGCATGGATGAGTGAGGAAGCGCCGAGTGAGGAAGCGCCGAACGCCCACCCGATTCATCTCGAACAGGAAATGAGTAAAAAATCCGCGACGACGCTCATCGGCCTGAACCTGGACGGCGCACCTGTTCCAGTTCTAACGAAAGAGCCGCGGCTTCCGATCCCCATTTTAATCGAGCAACTGATACAGGATCTCCGGCAAGGTGTTCGAATCGTTCGTCACGCGCCCGCGTTCAGCGCCGTGACGATCCTGCTGATCGCTCTCGGACTGGGGGCGAACCTTACGCTGTATTCGATCATTCACTCGGTCCTCTCCAAGCCCGCGCCTGGCGTCAAGGCGGACGGGCTGGTTGCATTTAGCGAAAGCATCGACGGTGAACTCTTGCACGTCGGCCCACTTAACAGTTATCCGAACTACCTCGACATGCTTGCGCAGAGCAGAACCATGCGTGAGCTGACGGCATCCGTCGCAGCACCATTCCTCGTTCTAAAGCTTCCCGACGCCACATATGAAGTCCGAGGAGAAGTGGTAAGCGCGAATTATTTTCAGACTCTCGGTGTGCCGCTTATGCGGGGGCGGTCTTTCACCGAATCGGAATCGCGCGGCGCGGGCGGACTAACTGCGGTCATCGCCTATCATATCTGGCAAAACCAATTTCACGGGTCCGAGAACATTATCGGTCAGCACATTGAGGTGGATGGGCATCCCGCTACAGTGATTGGAGTAACCACAGAGGGTTTCCATGGAACCGGCTTGGCTCCGCAATTCGAAATTGGGTTGCCCCTGCCGGCCTACTCCCGTCTCAATGGCACCGAGCCTCACCTGCTCGATCGGGCCGGGGGCGGAGTGAGCATTCTAGGACGTCTGGCGCCGGGCGTTGGTCTTTCTCAGGCGCAAGCCGAATTTGGCATCATTTCCGGACGTTTGCGAGCCGCTTATCCGCATGAAAATCGAGGCTGGGCCGCGGTACTCGCGCCTTATTCGATGACAATCTTTGGACCCAATTCCTCACCGCAAACCAAGGCCTTGATGGCTGGAATTGGCTTGAGCGGGTTTCTGGTGCTGCTGGTTGTTTGCGCCAACATCGCGAGCCTGCTGCTGGGACGCTCAGCCCTGCGCGAGCGCGATATATCGGTTCGAATTTCGATGGGAGCCTCGCGGTCCCGCATCCTTCGCATGCTAGTTGCCGAAGGTTTATCGCTCAGCTTCACTGCTTGCCTGGCAGCGTGGCCCTTGACGCGGTCGGTAACTGGGTTGATCGGCGCGTTGTGGCCCCCGCTTGCATCGGGAGCACATCTGCAGTTCGACTTCGCGCCCGATGCACGCGTTTTTGTTTATGGTGTCGTGTTATCGATTCTGGCGACGCTCACCTTCACGCTTGCGCCCGCCTACACGCTCTGGCGGCGGCAGATTTCGCCCTTCATTAAGGCGGGCGAGCACTTCGTGATTCGCGGAAACTCGCGTCTTGTGAGTGCCCTGGTCATTACGCAGATTGCACTGTGCGCCTTGCTGGTAACTATCGGGAGCCTTGCGTATCGATCCCTCTTCTACATCGACACCTCAGACCTTTATTTCAACAAAGGGCAGCTCCTGTTGGCCGAGGTGAACACCGCCGGAGCTGCTACTCATCCTGAGCAGAATGGAACCTTATTGGAACGCATGCGCCAACGCCTGAGCATCATTCCTGGAGTTGCGGCAGTCTCATGGGCCACAGGCGCTCCTCCTCGCGACCACGGCTGGGTGGATCTGCCAGTCGAATCGACCGATTCCGGGCGCGCCACTGTCACGGATGGCGCCTTCGTCGGTCCAGATTATCTCGAAGCGCTGGGGGTGCCGATTCTCACTGGGCGCGATATTTCCGCGGCCGACGTCGAAGGCTCGCGATCCGTGGCCGTCGTCAATCGGAAACTTGCCGATCGGTTATGGCCAGGCGGATCCGCCTTGGGTAGGACGCTTCGGCTAGGCGAAGGCGCGCCGGCCGAAGTGGTCGGAGTCGTCCCGAATGGGGCTTTCTCCGGAGTCCGAAACAATGGATCGATCGCCGGCATAGGAAAAGCCGAACGGCCTAACTTCGTTTTCGTCCCTGAGCAGCGGTATACTTCGGTGCCTGGGGCAAAGACTTTTCACATTCGGTACCAGCACGATCTGGCGAGCCTGATTCCCGAAATTCGCGCGGCCGTTCACGACGTCGATGACCGCGTGCCGGTATATTCGGTCCGGACGATGGATGAAGATTTTCAGGACTTCATCGCGCCCATCCGCATTGTTACGACTCTGATCGGGCTGTTCGCGGCCTCCTCCCTGTTTCTGTCCTCGATTGGCCTCTACGCTGCGATCGCTTTCCACACTACCAGCCGGACGCGGGAATTCGGAATCCGTGCCGCCCTCGGCGGAACGCCGTGGCAGGTGCTGAGCGGCGTTCTGAAGCGAGGCTTAGCTCTAACCGGCGTGGGCGTCGCAGCCGGGTTGACGATTGCCGCGGCTGTCGCGAAAACCCTGTCCGGGCTGCTGTTCGGCGTCGATCCTACAGATGCTATGACCTACACGGCAGTGATCGTCCTGCTCGGTGTCATCTCGCTTGCTGCTTGCTACCTGCCGGCTCGTCGCGCCTCTCGGATCGATCCCATGTCGGCTCTCCGCCAGGAATGAAGGAATATGCTGGAAATTCGGAACGTCTCCAAAAGCTTCTCGGGAATCCCGGCCGTTCAGGCCATCAGCTTCACGGCACGTGCCGGGGAGGTGACCGGTTACCTTGGCCCGAACGGCTCTGGCAAGTCAACCACGATGAAGATGATCACCGGTCTGATCGAGATGACCGATGGCGAAATTCTGTTTCAAGGCGCACGCATTCAGAACGACCCGATCGCCTACAGACAGCGGATGGGCTACGTGCCGGAGGAGCCGCACCTGTATTCGCACTTGACAGGCCTGGAGTGTCTGACCATGGTGGCTCAGTTGCGGAACTTGCCCGAGAAACGCGCTGCGGAGCGTATCGATGGCCTGCTGCACCTGTTCTACTTGCACAGCGACCGGCACGTCGCGATTTCGTCGTATTCGAAAGGAATGCGACAAAAAGTTTTGCTTTCGGCGGCGCTGATGCACAATCCTGCTTCTTAATCCCGCAAACCGCCGATTATGGATGGCGTTGAGCACACCGGGATTCTATCTGTTCTCCCCATTCGTGTCGCCCGGAGTATCCGTCTGGACCGTCCCCATCGGGAACGCCGTTGCTTATGCTTTGGCTGTGGCGGCGATGTTGACGCTCAGCCTGACAGTGCACAGACGCAGACATCATTCCTAAGGGTCCACGCAAAATTAACTTCCACAGATTCTCACAGATTGGGTGCAATGGTGTAGTTCCACCGCGGCAATATCTTGCCGGGTTTGAGAGCGAGCGATGAGATGAGTCGGCGGTTCGGTTTGAGACCGGTGGGAT
>DATDGT010000398.1:0-31825 GCA_036521975.1 Bryobacteraceae bacterium | reverse complement strand
GACGCGATGAGCGACACCGAGTGCGCCGAAAAGATGAACGCCGCCAAGACCAAGCTCCTGCGGCGGTGCAAGAGCGAGTCGCCGATTCCGCCGCGCTTTCTGTGAAACCACACCAGGGCTGTGGAAATGCCGGGCCGGTGGAAAGTGTGGAAAACCAAACCCAGGTTTCCCACTTTTCCACGCGGCGCACGCGACGACGACAACGAGATCTATCGCTTCAAACCCAAAACCCAAGAAAGGAAATCGGCCGCTGCGCGGCCTCCTCATCCTTGTCAACTACTTTGCATCATCAAGTTCTTTCATGATCATTCTTGGATTGGAAAATGCTATATGATGAGGCGATCCACATGACGGGGCCGGAACCTGGATCGTCTCTGGCACGTCTGTTAACCTGATCTTTCTCTCAAAATGAAGTTACCCGCCCCCGGACGCATTTTCCCATTTGCCGCGATTCTTGCTTCAGGGCTTTTTCCCGGCTTGAGCCGAGCCCAATTCGGACAGAGTTACATTATCAACACGCTGGTAGGCGGCGCGGGCGGGACGCTCAACGGCTACGGATTTTCCGGCGACACCGGGCCGGCTGGAATGGCCCAGCTCAACAACCCGGCGGGCCTAACGCTGGACACTAAGGGCAATCTGTATATTGCCGATCAGGGCAATCAGCGCATCCGGCAGGTGGTACTTTCTACCCAGATTATCAACACGATTGCCGGTTCTGGAACGGCCGCTTACGCGGGCGACGGGGCCGCGGCCACTTCCGCCTATCTCAACGCGCCGCTGGCGGTACTCACAGATTCCTCAGGGAACGTCTATATTTCCGATACCGACAATGATGTCATTCGGGAAGTGACCCTCTCCAATGGCTACATCAACACCATTGCGGGAGATAACGCCTTAGGCGCGGGATTCAGCGGCGACAACGGACCGCCCACCGACGCGGCATTCAATCTTCCCGGCCCGATCGCGTTCGATTCCTCGGGGAATATGTACATCGCGGATACGGCTAACAACCGGATTCGCAAGGTGAGTTTCAGCGCGAGTTTGGTCACCACGGTCGCGGGCAACAGCACGGCCGGCGGCTATACCGGCGATGGCGCCCCGGCCAAGCTGGCGGCGCTGAACGGGCCGCGAGGCCTGGTCCTGGATGCGTCCGGGAACATTTACATCGCGGACAGCAGCAACAATGTCATCCGGATGATAAACGCAGTAACGGGGATCATCTCTACCGTTGTCGGCAACGGCACGCAAGGATTCGCGGGAGACGGCGGCCCGGCGCTTCAGGCCGAACTGAATTCGCCCCGTGGCCTGGCCTTCGATTCGTCGGGCAATTTGTACATCGCCGATTACAACAACAGCCGTATCCGGGAAGTGGTGAACGGGAATATCACGACCATCGCGGGGGGCGCGGCTCCGGTGTTCGGCTGGGGCGGCGATGGCGGCCTGGCGACCCAGGCGGTGCTCAATTTTCCGTCCGCGCTCGTCGTGGATTCTTCCGGCAACGTGTACGTCAGCGATACGGGGAATAATGTAATCCGGATTCTTACGCCGACCCCCAGCCCGCCGTCCATCAAAAAAGGCGGCGTGGAGAGCGCCAGCAGTTTTGGAGGTTGTTTTTCGGCGGCGCCGGGTTCTTGGATCGAGATCTACGGATCAAGCCTTGCGCCGGCCACGCGCTCCTGGACCCAGGCCGATTTCGCGGGCGGCCACGGTCCGGCAGGGTTGGATAACGTCACCATCACCGTCGGCGGCCAGTACGCGTTTCCCAGCTACATCAGCGGCAGTCAAGTGGACGCGCAGGTGCCCACGGGAATCGGCACGGGTCCGCAAACGCTTTATCTGAGCACATCCGCGGGAACCACTGCTCCCTACACGCTGAACATCAACGCGATTGAGCCGGGCCTCTACGCGCCCCCTTCCTTCAACGTCGGCGGAAAACAATATGTCGCGGCGCTGTTCCCGGACGGAACTTACGCCGCTCCTCCGTCGATTCCCAACATCACTTCCGCGCGGCCCCAACCCGGCGACACGATCATCCTCTACGGTATCGGCTTTGGCCCGGTATCGGACAATGTCGGCGCCGGCTTTATCGCGACCCAACTCGACTACCTCACCAGCTTGCCGCCCCTTCAGATCCTGTTCGGTCAAACACCGGCGACCATCTCGTATGAAGGGCTGGCACCCGGCACGGTGGGATTGTACCAATTCAACGTGGTGGTCCCGAATGTTCCGGCAAGCGACGCCGTGCCGCTCTCGTTCAGCGTCGGCGGATCGAGCGGCTGTCAGGTGCTATATACGTCGGTGGGCGGTTGACGCCGTTCTCATTTAACTGCTTGACGCGCACAACGCATTCGCTGTGAGCTATTGCTTTTGTTGCTTCGAATAATCGATGAAATTCAACTCGCGGCACTTGCCCGGATTGAAAGGAGCGTCGGCCACGAAGATGGTATCCGAGCCGGTGTATTTGCCCTTGAGGTACACGGGGTCTTCCGCGGCGTAGTTGCGCGTCAGCGCTATCTTAACCGGATCCACCGAGAAACGTTCCACGACATGCAGCTTGTCGCTGTTGCGCACCGGCGTGTTCAGGAAGCCCGGCAGGAATCCGACGGTATCGACGACCAGTGTGTCGCCTTCCCATTGTCCGATGGAATGGCCCGCCCGGGTTAGTTTGATACTGGCGGGGTGCTGCTTCAGATTCATGTAAATCGTGCGTTTCAGGCCGAACTGCCCGTACTCCATCACGACGGTGTCTTTGTTCTGCGTGATACGGTCGACGGGTCCGTCGAAGGTCCAGTCGAAGACGATACTGGTGGTTTCGCAGTGGAAGCGTGGATTGTCGTCGCGCTTGAATTCCGCCGCGGCCTTCTCGCCGGCCTCGGTCAACTCGGTCCCGCCGTAGAGCCGCGGCCCTTTCGGCGCGCCGCCTTTCTTTCCTCCTCCTCCTGTGGGACGTTCTCCCTGCTTGTACTGACTCAGTTGGTCGAGCGGAACCAAACCACCGCCCGTGCCGCGCGGATTCACCATCACCTGTTGAATGGGCGCCCATTCGCCCGCGATATTGGGCTCGCCGTTCGGCAGCCGCGCGGGCCGACTGTTCTTGGGGGCCACGATAGGCCCTCTTACCTCTGTCAGACCACCCTGCGGCGCCTTGATGTACTGCCCGTAGCGATCCATGCGCGTTCCGTCCGCCATCACAACCGTTTGCAAATAGCAGGAGGCGGGATCGGTGCGGTTGGGCGAAGCCTCGATGGTGACCGGCTCGCCCGCATGAAACATCTCTTTCGTCCAGCCGGACCGCCGGAGCACGTGCACCGATCTCATCTCGCAGCGGTGGTGAGTCACTTTTCCATCCGACTCCGTGACGTCGAAGTACAGCCACGAATGCGGATTGATCATGTCGATGCGCGTGAGCTTGGCCTTGAACTCGACGGTTTTACCGAGGTCGTATTCGGCGCCCCCGTGGTGGGCCAGCGCAAGGCCGGGCAAGAGAAGGGCGAACGAGAACGTGAGAGCGCGTAGCGTCATGTTTCCTCCCAGGTCAGTATACATTCATCCTGCGGGGAGCTTATGGCCCGCGCGAGCCGGTCCCTCTGTCGGGGCGGCCAAGCCCGCGGCGGCCAATGGAAATCGCCGGCGGCGCAGGGCTTCCGTCTCGCGGCGGTGACAAATCAGGCACAGCGTGCGCAAGTTCTCCAGATCGCACTCGCCGCCGCCTTCGCAGACCGGAAGAACGTGATCCGCGTCCCACAACGTTTTCCGCGTCAGACGTTTTAGGCCCCAATGCGCCAGCAGTCTCTGGCGCTGCGCTCCGCGGGATCGCTTCAACTCGATCCAACACTCGCCGGCATCCGCGCCGCACAAGGCGCAAATGCCCCGGTCGCGGGCGAACAATTGTTCGCGCACGTAGCCTGGGTCGGTGCGAAGACGCCATTCGTTCACACACCATTCGGAGCAAAACGTGAACCGGCCGGCGGGGACCTCCAGATTGCACCAGCGGCACAGCGCGCGCCCGCGCGTTCCTCTTTCGAGCGCCGTCCGGTCCGCCCATCCTCCCCGCATGGTTCGGGATGCACTCATCCTAACGCCGGCGGTCGCGCTCGCCTTCCAGGCAAATGTATTCCTGCAAGGTTTCTCCGGGACGAAAAGAAATAGTCGTGCGATTCGACCACGGCTTGGCATAGGCGCCGGGGTCTTCGATCATCACTTCATACGTCATGCTAAGCGCGCTGTTGCGCGTGTAGCGCTCCACCACGTGAAGTTGCTCGGTGTGCGGATGACCGGCGTCGTCCAGCCAGGTTTTGTCGTTGAAGCCGATGGCATCGACCACCAGCGTGTCGCGATCCCAATGGCCAATGGAATCGCCCAACCAGGAGGGATTCGGATCGTGGGGATGGGGACGCCCATCCATCCACACGTTGCGCCAGACATGCGCGCCCGCCTCGTAGATGAAGAGAATGCGCTTGGGCTGCTGCACGATCTCGAAGGGCTCCGCGGTGAGGACGATTCGCGGCACGCCGGGAGGAAGGCAGCGCGCGGCGGAGTCGGGTTGTTGGCCGGCGCGATTCTCCTCGGACCTGGTTTTCGCCCAGGGCAGGAACGGGACGTCGACATTGCGATCCGCGGATTTTTCCAAAGCGCCGCCGTTTTTCCACGCCTTGGCGGCAAGATCGCCCACGCGGTGCGGATGCCAGACGCCATTTCCGCCCAGATCGGGCGTTCCATCGGCGAGGTGGGGCGGTTGAGCGCAAACGGGCACGCCGGCAAGCCACGCCGAAGTAAAACATAAAGCCAGGAACTTGTTCACACGAAGAACTTGCCTCGGCTCAGTTTATCATTCAACCGCTCAGTTTTCAGTTTTCAGTTCTCAGTTTTCAGTTCTCGGTCGTCGCTCTTCAGCCACGAAACTGACGACTGACGAATGTTGACTGACAACTGTTTGTGCCAAAATGGCTTCGTGAAGCTCAGCCGCCGCAAATCGTTGGGTTTATTGGCGGGCCTCGCGGCTCCCACGGGGCTGGCTCAAGCTCCCCAGCCGCCACCCTCCTCGCCGCCGGACGCGTTGCTCGAATCCGCTCGCCTGGAGCTCAAGATGGCCGCGCAGCGCGTCGCCGCGGTCAATCTGCCGCGTGACGTCGCGCCGGCATTCCATTTCCGGGCCTGAGTCATGGCGCTTCCCAACGACATCTTTTTTGCGAGCATCTCGGAAATCGGCGCGGGTCTGCGCTCGAAGCAATTTTCCGCGGTGGAGTTGACCCGCGCCTTCTGCGAACGGCTGGAGCGCGTGGGACCGCGCTACAACGCGCTGGTGCTCTCGCTGCGCCAGCAGGCACTGCGGGAGGCGCGCGACGTGGACGGCGATCTCAAGCGCGACCGCACGCGCGGCCCGCTGCAAGGAATTCCTTACGCCGTCAAAGATCTCTTGTCGGTGAAGGGCCACCCGACCACCTGGGGCGCCAAGCCCTTCGCCAGCCAAGTGTTTCCGGAAGACGCGCGCGTGATTCAGCATCTCTCCAAGACCGGCGCGATTCTGATCGGCAAGCTGGCGATGATTGAGTTGGCGGGGGGCGGCAACTACAGCTCCGCCGCGGCATCGCTCACCGGCCCTTGCCTCAATCCCTGGGACATCTCGCGCTGGAGCGGAGGCTCGTCCAGCGGATCGGCCGCGGCGACGGCGTCCGGACTCGCGGTTTTCACTCTGGGCTCGGAAACCTCGGGATCGATTCTCACCCCCAGCGCCTTTTGCGGCGTCACCGGCCTGCGTCCCACCTACGGCCTGGTGAGCCGGCGCGGCGCGATGGCGCTCTCCTGGACGCTCGATAAAATCGGGCCGCTGTGCCGCTCAGCCGAAGATTGCGGCTTTGTGCTGCACACGATCGCGGGGAACGATGTGGAAGATCTCGGCTCAGCCGGGAGGGGCTTCTTTTATGCTCCGCAATTCGCCCCTAAGCCTTCCGATATCACCATCGGCTACGCTCCCGTGGATTTCGACGGATGGGCCGAGCCGGATGCGCGGCCCGCGCTTCAAGCCGCGTTAGCCGTGATGAAATCTCTGGGATTCCAGATGAAAGAAATCGAACTCCCCGATTTTCCCTACAGCTCGCTGGTGCAGGTTATTCTGGCGGGCGAAATGGGATCGATTTTCGAGGATTTGATTCGTAGCGGCCGCGTGGAAGAATTGGCGGACAAGGAACAGATCGCGGGTCTTAAGGCCAGCCTGGATCTGCCCTCCGTCGAATATCTGCGCGCCATGCGCGTCCGCACCCAGGTGCAGGCGGCTTTTCGCGAATTGTTCCTCGACGTGGACTTGCTGCTCTCGCCCGCGCGCTACGGAGTCGCGCCGAACGTGTCCGAGTCGCTGGATGGCCCCGGCGCGGCGGTGTTCTCCCGTCCCTCGTCGCGAGGAATGACGGGGATCATTCCCGCGGGCAATCTGGTGGGTTTGCCTGCGCTTTCGCTTCCCTGCGGTTTCGCCGGAGGATTGCCGCTGGGAATCTCGCTGGTCGCCCGCCCTTTCCAGGAGAATCAGATGATCGCCGTCGGGAAGATTTTCCAAAGTCACACCGATTGGCATCGGCGTCGCCCGCCCGTCGAAGCCTGACTCGCAATTAAATTGTCGTATGGATCGGGCCGATAAGGAGAACAGCGGTTTGCGAGGGCGCATCGAGATACTCAGGAGGATGACGCATGAATCGGAGGATCGCATTGATGAGTCTGATGACGGCCGCGGCGCTGGCACCCGCGGCGATGAACGCCCAACGGCACCCGCGCTATTTGCGCGCCCGAACCGATTTGCGGACTGCGCAATTGTTCATGCGAGTGCGCGAGGAGCCGAACGTGGCTCGTAACCTGGTTGTGGCCGATCGCGAAGTGGAAGCCGCCATTTACGAAATCGACGTCGCCGCGGTTCTGGACCGGAAGGATCTGGTGGATCGCCCGCCCATCGACGCCAATCTGGCGCGCAAAGATCGCTTCCGCAAAATCGTCGATCTGCTGCGCAGCGCTCGCGCCGACATCGAACGCGAGGAAGACAATCCGCGCGCCCGGGAATGGCGCAACCGCGCGTTCCAGCACATCGATGAATCGCTCAACGCGGTCCGCCGCGCCGCCGTGGACGCCCGAATCGACCGCGAGCTTGGCTTCTAGCGCCGGCCTTCGTCCGCAGCCCGACTCGCCCAGTGACAGGCCCCGCTGATATCCTGAGATAATTTCAAAAAGGTTCGCGGGCTATGCCATCGCGCTTCGCTTATGACGTCTTTCTGAGCCACAACTCGCGGAACAAGCCACGGGTGCGGAAGCTCGCGGAGCGGCTTAAGAGCGCGGGGCTGCGGGTGTGGTTCGACGATTGGCTCATCAAGCCTGGCGACGACATCTACCTGGCTGTCGAACATGGCCTGGAGGCGGCAAGAGTACAGGTGCTGTGTCTGTCGCCGGAGGCTCTGGGGTCGGAGTGGGTGGCGCTGGAACGCAGCACGGTCCTGTTCCGCGACCCGGGCAATAAGGACCGCCGCTTCGTCCCGCTGCTGCTGGCCGATTGCGATTTGCCGGACACGCTGCGGCGGTACAAGTACGTCGATTTTCGCGAGGAGACGCAGGCCGCGCTAGGTGAACTACTGGTGGCCTGTCGGCCAGAAGCGGAATCGCCGAGGCCCGTTCCAAAACGCGAGCGGCCTGGACGGCTGGCGAGGTCGCCGAAGAAGGTCCAGCCGCTGGCCACGTTGGAACGCAAGCTCACAGGGCACGCGGACTGGGTCAGCAGCGTGGCCGTCAGCCCGGACGGAACCTGGGCCGTTTCCGGCTGTCATGACAAGAGGGTCAAGATTTGGGACCTCGAGACCGGCGAATGCCGCGCGACGCTCAAGGGGCATACGGCTGAGGTGATGTCCGTCGCGATCACGCCGGATGGGAAGCGGGTTCTGTCGGGCTCGAGCGACAAGACAGTCCGCGTCTGGGACCCGGTCTCGGCGCGCGAGGTGGCGGAGCTTCAGGGTCACTCGGCGACCGTCCGGTCGGTCGTGGCACTGCAAGAGGGTGCGCGCGCTGTGTCCGGGGGAGAAGATCAGACGCTCCGCCTATGGGAGTTGGGTTCCGGCGACTGCTTGAAGACGATCAGGTGCGGCACCGGCTCCGCGCACGACGTTCTCAGCGTCGCCGCTAACCAAGCGGGGACTCAGGCTCTTTCAGGGCACCACGACGGAGCCGTTCAACTCTGGAATCTCGAAACGGGCGAATGCCTGGCGACGCTGAGGGGCCATTCCGGTGATGTGCTCTCCGTCCAGATTGCGCCGGATGGACGATTTGGCGTCTCGGGCTCTGTGGACAAGACCGTCAAGGTCTGGGACTTGACAACTGGCGACTGCGCCGGAACGCTGGAGGGCCACACAGGAGAGGTGTGGTCGGTCGCTATTTCGCCCGACCGGGCGCTGGTCGCCTCGGTTTCCTTCTCAAACTCCGACTCGATCCGCCTATGGCCATGGGGAGCCTGGACGCCGCAGGTGGTCGCGCCTAGCGTACCAGACTCCGGGTTCCCCAGCGCCGCATTCGCCCCCGTCGGCCTCAGACTGGTCTGCGGTCAGTGGAACGGCCCAGTCCACGTGTTTCGGCTACCGCGGCCGGCGTCCGCCCCCACCGCGGGGCCTACCCGCCGGTACGTAAGCGCCAAAGTCGTACTGCTCGGCGAAGGAACGGTCGGTAAGACGTCGCTGGCGCATCGGCTGATCGAGGATAAATACGTCGTCAGGGATCGCACGCATGGCATGAACGTCTGGCCGCTCCCTTTGCCTCTGCCGCCGGATGCAACGATCGACCGCGAGGCGCTGCTCTGGGATCTGGCCGGGCAGGAAGATTACCGGTTGATCCATCGGCTGTTTCTCGATGAGACTGCGCTGGCGCTGCTGCTGATCAATCCGCAGAAGGACGATCCGTTCGCCGAAGCGGGCGACTGGCTCAAGTCGCTCGACGCCGCCAAGCGCGACGCGGCGCGGCTGCTGATCTTCTCGCAGATCGACGTTGGCGGGATGAAAGTCGGCAATGCCAAAATCGATCGGTTCATCGAAGAGCACGGTTTCAACGGGTGGCTTGAAACCAGCGCTAAGACGGGCGAGAACTGCTCCGATGACGCGAATGGCGGAAACGCATCGAGGCTGAAACAGCTCATCGCCGACAGCATTCCCTGGGGCAAACTTCCTTGGACCGCCACGCCGCGAATCTTGGCCGAGCTGAAGAGCGCCGTGCTGAAGATGCGCGACGAGTCCGATATCCGCTTGCTGCGGTTTGCGGAACTCGCGCAGCGGTTGGAGCAGGCTCTCCCGGGCGAAAAATTTGGCGAATCGGATGTACGGACCGCTGTGACGCTGCTGGCCAACCACGGCTTGGCCCGGCCGCTGAAGTTCGGCGATCTGGTATTGCTCCAGCCCGAACTGCTGAACGGCTACGCCGGGGCGATCATCCGCTCCGCCCGCGCCCACCGGGATGAAATCGGCAGCGTGCTGGAGGCAGATATTTACCATCCGGACTTCGATTTCACGGGCGTAAACCGGCTGCCGCCGGCGGATGAAGAACTGCTGCTGCGCGCAATGGTGCAGACGTTCCTCGACCATTCGCTCTGCATCGCCGAAGAGACGCCGCAGGGCCAGCAGTTGGTGTTTCCGTCACAGTACCGCCGCGAGAAAGACATCCCGTGGGAGCCCGACGGTTTCGTCTCCTAGACGTTCGGCGGCGAGTGGCAAACCATTTGGACGACGCTGGTGGTGCGGCTGTGGTACAGCCAGGAATTCGAACACAAAGAGCTGTGGCGGAACGCGGCCGAGTTCGCCTCCAGCCGCGGACACCTGATGGGCCTGAAGATCGAGAACCGGCAGGGCGAAGGCGAAGCGACCATCCGCTTGTTCTTCGACGTCCAGACGCCGGATGAGCTGAAGGTAATTTTCATCGAATACGTGCATCGGCACCTGGCCAAATACGGCGCCAGCGTGACGCGCGACCGCCGGTATGTGTGCGGGAAATGCGGCACGCCCGTCAAGGATCTCGAGGCGGTGCGACGGCGATTCGCGGCCGGGAAGGATTTCATCTATTGCCAGACCTGCGACAAGAAAGTACAACTGATCGATTTCATCGAGCAACGGCTGAAGAGCGACCCGGTGGCGCGAAAGATTCTGGCGATGGAACAGACGGCTACTCGGCGACTGGATGCGCAAGCGCTGGAGCAGAACCGGTCACGTGCAGGCGATCGTCGGCGAGGCGAACCAGATCTTTTGAGTGGTGCGCGATTTCGGCGGCGAGATCGAGTTCAAAGACAACAACGGCCGCCCCAGTGGAAAGAAAATCCTCGTGGACGTCAAGAGCGGTAAAGACGTCCGCCGCCTCGAACGCTGGCTCGACCAGCCCATAGATGTGTATCTCGTCATCCGCCAAGCGGACGAGAAAACCAACGAGCAGGCTATCCGTTGGATGAACTTGACTCGTTACCTGAAGAATCGGAGCTTCGATGGCGAGCCATTGACCATGGAAGCCGTCTGGAAACTGCGCGATGGATTCTTCCCGCCGCAGCGCGGCCAAATGGCGGGATCGTGAAGCCCCAACCGCAATTAATTACTTCATCGCCTTTTCCACCCACAACGTCATCGAGTGCTCCATCAACTGATAACTTTTCTGCACTCGATTGCGGCGGGGTTTTGGCGGCTTGAACCCGCGCGTGTCGAGGCAGAGTTCCCAAAACGTCCCGTTTCGGGGAGGCGGGAAGGTAAAACGCACCGGCTCATGATGTGGATTCAACAAGATCAACATTGTCTCATCCACCAGCGGCTCGCCCAGCACGTTCACGTCCTCGAGCGTGCGTCCATTCAGCAGCATGCCGATGCAGCGGACCCAGCCGGAGTGCCACTCCTCGTCGCTCATTTCCCGGCCGTCGGGACGGAACCACTGAATATCCCTCTCTTGGCCGCCATCGACCGGGCGTTCGGGGGCTTCGGGACCGATCGGACGGTCCTGAAAAAACTTGCGCCGATGCAGATTGGGATGAGATTGGCGCAGTTTGATCAAGCCGCGCGTGAATTCCAGAAGTGAGCGCCGTTTACCGAAAAGGTTCCAATCGAACCAGCTCGTTTCGTTGTCCTGAGCGTAGGCGTTGTTATTTCCGTTTTGCGTCCGGCCGATTTCATCGCCTCCGCAGATCATGGGAACACCCTGCGATACCAAGATAGTCGCCAGAATATTGCGCTTTTGCCGCTCCCGCAATTCCAGGATCCCGGCGTCTTCCGTCGGCCCTTCCGCTCCGCAATTCCAGGAATGATTATCGTTGGATCCGTCGCGGTTCTCCTCGCCATTCGCTTCGTTGTGTTTGTCGTTATAGCTCACCAGGTCCTGAAGAGTGAATCCATCATGCGCGGTGACGAAGTTTATGCTTGCCGTGGGACGGCGGCCGTCGTGCTGATACAAGTCGCTCGATCCTGTGAGCCGATAACCCAATTCCGCAAGTTGGCCGTCGTCCCCTTTCCAATAGCGCCGCACCACGTCGCGATAGCGGCCGTTCCACTCGGCCCATAACGGAGGGAATTTCCCGACCTGGTAGCCTCCCTCCCCCACGTCCCACGGCTCGGCAATCAGCTTCACCTGCGAAATGACAGGGTCCTGGTTGATGATGTCGAAGAACGCGGAGAGCCGGTCGACTTCATGCAGCTCCCGCGCCAGCGCGGCGGCCAAATCGAAGCGGAATCCATCCACGTGCATCTCCAGAACCCAGTAGCGCAGGCTGTCCATGATGAGTTTCAGCACTTGCGGATGACGCACGTTCACTGTGTTGCCTGTGCCGGTGTAATCCATGTAATAACGTTGCTTGTCGTGCAAAAGGCGGTAGTAGGTGCGGTTATCCACGCCGCGAAAACTCAGAGTAGGTCCCAGTTGATTTCCTTCGGCAGTGTGATTATAGACAACATCCAGAATCACTTCGATGCCGGCGCGATGCAGCGCCCTGACCATGTTTTTGAATTCGCCGATCTGCCCGCCGCGATCGCCGCTCGAGGAATAACGCGCTTCTGGTGAGAAGAAGTTGATGGTGTTATAGCCCCAGTAATTTCGCAATCCGCGGTCCAGGAGGAACTTGTCGTCCAAAAAGGCGTGCACCGGCATGATTTCCACGGCCGTCACGCCCAGGTTCTTCAAGTACTCGATGACCAGCGGGTGGGTGAGGGCGGCGTAGGTCCCTCGAATATCCTCCGGGATCTCCGGATGGCGCGCGGTGAAGCCCTTCACATGCACTTCGTAAATGATGGAATCGTGCAGCGGGGTGAGCGGCGGGCGATCGTTTTCCCAATCGAACGCGGGAACCGTCACTACTCCTTTGGGAACGGCCGCCGCATCGTCGCCGTCGTCGCGTTTCAAATCCTCATCGGGATTCCCGGCCTCGTAGCCGAACACCGGCGCGTTCCAGTCTAAATTTCCGGCTAGCGCCTTGGCGTAGGGATCGATCAACAATTTCGCGGAATTGAAGCGAAGCCCGTTTTCCGGCTCGTACGGGCCATCGATGCGAAAGCCATAATACTGTCCCGGACGCACGCCGTGTATGTAGCAGTGCCAGATGCGGCCCGTGGATTCGCGAATGGCGATGGTCTCGCACTCCGCGCTGCGGAAATCTTCGAAGAGGCAAAGATTTACCGCTGTCGCGTCTTCGGAATAAATGGAAAAGTTTACTCCTGAGCCGTCCCAAGTCGCGCCTTGGGGATAGGGTTTGCCGGGGAGGATCGTTCTGGACATGGGGTTTCAACAAGGATCAATCTCGACGGAATCGTTGGCCAGGTTCAACGCGATCGCTTGACCGCCGCGGCGCATTGTCAGCCATTTCTCGCTTTCCGAGAATCGCACTTCCACCCGATCCATTCGCCCGTCGGTGAAATCCGGCGTGGACTTGCGAAGCTGAATCAACCGTCGATACCAGGCGAGCAAGCTCGCGTGAGGTTCGCGATCCAATTCCGACCAATCGAGTTTCGATTTTTGAAAGGTCGCGGGGTCTTGGGGATCGGGGAAATCGGGGATGTCCGTGGGACTCCATCCAAACGCGGCGAATTCCCTGCGCCTCCCCTCGGAGACCGCGCGCCCAAGATCGGGATCCTTGTGATTGGTGAAATAGAGAAACGGCGTGGTCGCTCCGAATTCTTCTCCCTGAAACAGCATGGGAATGAACGGCGAACACAGCACCAGGGCCGCGCCGATTTTCAACCGGCCGGCGCTCATCAGCGCGCCGGCGCGCTCTCCCCGCGCGCGATTGCCAATCTGATCGTGATTTTGCAGGTAGCCCAAAAATCGCCACCCGGAAAGACGCTGAGGTTTGCGCCCGTGCCGGCGCAGGCGGAATCGGGAATAGCGGCCATCATAAACGTAGGCGTGGCGCAGCGCTTTCGCCAAATCGGCCAGCGCCCCGAAATCTCCGTAATAGCCGGCCGTTTCGCCCGTCAAGACCGTGTGGAGCGCGTGGTGAAAATCGTCGCTCCACTGCGCGTCGATACCATACCCTCCGGCTTCGCGAGGCGTCACCAGGCGCGGATCGTTCAAATCGCTTTCGGCGATCACCACCAGATTCCGTCCAAGCTGCGCCTCCAATTCCTTTGTCTCGCCGGCGAGCTGTTCCAGAAAATGCAGCGCGGAAGAATCGAAAATGACATGCACGGCGTCTAAACGCAGTCCATCGAAATGGTAGTCGCCCAACCACATCATGGCGTTATCGCAGAGGAAGCGGCGGACTTCCTCGCTCCCGGCCAGATCCAAATTTACCGCTTCGCCCCAGGGCGTAGAGTAGCGATTTGTAAAATACGGTCCGAAACGACTCAAATAATTCCCCGACGGGCCCAGGTGATTATAGACTACGTCCAGCAGGACCGCCAATCCCGTGCGATGACACGCGTCCACCAATCGTTTCAATCCCTCGGGACCGCCATAGGCGTGATGCGGCGCAAATAAGTCCACTCCGTCATAGCCCCAACCCCAGTCGCCGGAAAATTCCGCGACAGGCATCAGTTCCACGTGAGTAATTCCGAGCTGCTTCAGATACTCCAACCGCGCGACGGCGGAATCGAACGTTCCCTGCGGCGTGAAGGTGCCGATGTGCAATTCATAGACGATCGCGGAGGAGAGCGGCGGCGCGCGCCAACCGGAGTCGCTCCAGGAGAATCGCGAGTGGTCCACCACGCGGGAGAGGCCGTGGATTCCGTAGGGCTGCCATGGGGAACGGGGATCGGGCAGGGGATCTCCGCCGTCGAGAACGAAAGCGTAATCGGTTCCGTGCACAGCGCCCGGGGCGTCGCAGCGCCACCATCCGTCCGGCTCGGGGGTCATGGGCTGCGAGGCTAAAGCCTGTGCCACCATCGAATTCGGCTCCGGGGTCATGGGTTGCGAGGCTAAAGCCTGTCTTTCATCCATGTGGCGGCTAAAGCCCGCCCTCCCCAGGCCGATGCGTAATTGAACCTCTCGCGCGTGGGGAGCCCACACGCGGAACACGCTCATCCGCTCCTCGCGAGCAACGCGACGGGAAAACGGCTGAACAGCGGCGCGATCTCGACTTTCCCGCCCGGCACGTCATCGCCGGTCAATTGATTCCTCCAGTTTCCTTCCGGCAGCTCCAAATTGACTTCTTCCCAATTTCCCGCGCTCATCAGCAGCCGCGGGACTACCGTCACGATATCGTCGCCGCGTTGAAATGCGACTACGCTGGCGGCCTTGGGTCCCGCCACCCATAGCGGGCGATACGCTACGTCCGAGCCGAACCACTCCGGGTGCGCCGCCCGGGTTCGCAAAGTCTCCCGAACCGTCCACAGCTTTGGGAGCCCTTCGTCCATGGGGGCGCCCATTCGGGCGACGATCTCCTCCGGACTTAATCGTTCGAGCTCGCATAGCAGCCGCCGGCGCGTGTCGTAATCCACCGGCCGGCGATTATCGGGATCCACCAGGCTCAAGTCCCAAAGCTCCGAACCTTGATACAAATCGGGAACGCCGGGAGCGGTCAGTTTCAGGAGCGTCAACGCGAGCGAGCCGACGCGCGCCATCGGCACTAACGGCGCGAGGAAATTTTCAAGACTGCCCGTGAAATCGCTGTCCTCCAGGGCGGCCGAGACGAATTTCTCCAGCGCCTCCTCATAGGCGGCATTTTGCTCCGTCCACGAGGTATGTTCTTTCGCCTCGCGCGCGCACTTGCGCAGGTAGTTGATCAGGCGCTCGCGTGAAATGGGCCAGGCGCCCACCAGCGTCTGATAAAACAAATATTCCATCTTGCGATCCGGCCACTCGCCGGAACGGTGCCGAGCGTTCCCCTCCGACCAGCGCGCGACGGCCTCGCCCCAGGCCGCGGGTATCTCGGAAAGAACGTGAATCCTGCAGCGGACATCCTCGCTGCGCTTGGTGTCGTGAGTGGAAGTGGCCAGCATTGTGAGCGGCTGGCGTGCCTGAGTTTCGCTGCACCACTTATGAAACTCTTCAATGGAAACTCCAAACTTTCCCGGGCTGCCGCCGACTTCGTTGAGCGAGACCAATCGCAGATAGCTGTAGAAAGCGGTATCTTCCACGCCCTTCGCCATGGCCGAGGCCGTGACCTGTTGAAAGCGCATGACGAATTCGCTTTCTACAGGCTTGACGCGCAGCGTCAGAATATCCCGCAAAAAATCGAACAAGCGTGAATCGAGATCGGGCCGGAGATCGCGTGCCGCTTCCACCGCGCGGGACACGATTTGCGCGTCCATTTCCAAGATCTCGCCCGCCTCCGCGCGCGCATAGGTGCGATAGACCGGGAAACAAGCGATCGTCTCGCGAGTGGCTTCATGCAGCTCATGCCGCGTATAATCCCGGTAATCGCGTTGATCTTCGCAGATCTGCACCAGCAGCGCGGTGAGGCGATTCACGTCGCTGCCCAGGATGTCACGCAGCACCATGGATTTTTTTTCATGCATCACGGTCGCGAAATCTACCGGTTCTCCCGTAAACCCGCGGTAAAGCTCGTTCAGCGGCGCCTCTCCGTGCGGATCGACAAACAAACCGCCCGCGACATTCATGAAGTCGTAGCCGGTGGTTCCCGCGATCGGCCAATTCTCCGGTAGCACCTCCTCCGGCTGCAGGATTTTTTCCGCCACGATCCAGGTGTCCGGCGCGGCGGCGCGCAGCCGCTCGAAATATTGCCCCGGATCGTGCAGACCGTCAGGGTGATCCACGCGAAGGCCGTCCACTTCGCCGCGGTGCACCCACTTGATAATCAGCTCGTGGCTGTCGGCAAACACCTGCTCATCCTCGACGCGGACGCCCACCAACGAGTTGATATCGAAAAAACGACGGTAGGCCAATTCGCGCGCCGCCGACTGCCATCGGGAGAGCCGGTAGTTCTGGCGCATCAGAAGACGGTCCAGCCGGCCTGGATCTGCGTTAATGTCGCGCAATGCCGCATCCAGAGCTTCGGCGATTTCCGGCTGCTCCGTGCATAGGCGCGCGAGCAATTCCCGTATCGTTTCCTTGCTGCGATGGTGCGCGTTGAGGCCGGCCCAGCCGCTGTCCGCGGCGGTTTCCGGAAGACGCAAGAGCGCATCGGCCAGAAAAGCCAATTCGGCGCTGCCGGTCTGCCCGGCGATGTCTTGCAGCAATTCGGTCATCGATTCCGGCGCAATCGGAAAGCTGTGTTCGTGGTAGCGAAGCACGAACGCGCCCCCGCGTCTCTCCACGGCCAGCTTGCCCGCTTCAATCACCCGGCCGGAGTGGTCTTCCAGCACCGGCAGCAAAATCTTGTTCCGCAGCCTCTCCTCCGGCGCGTTCCATTCGATGTCGAAATACGGGGCATAGCGGCTGAAAATTCCGTTTTCGAGCGTGTCCCACCACCAGGAATTCCGCGATCCGGTGATAGCCATGTGATTGGGAACGATGTCCAGCACCTGCCCCATACCCAATTCGCGCAGCTTGCCCAGGAACCGGACACGCGCCTGCTCCCCGCCCAATTCTTCGCTGACGCGATGGTAGTCCACCACGTCGTAGCCGTGCGTACTTCCGGGAGCGGCTTGCAGGATGGGCGAGCAGTAGACGTGGGAGATTCCCAGTTCGCGAAGGTAGTCCAGAATACCAGCCGCCGCGTCAAAATTGAATCCGGCGTGAAGCTGCAGCCGGTAGGTGGAGCTAGGCGGATTCATCGCCGTTAACCCATAGTAGGACAACCTGGGTTATCAGTTATCAGTTATCAGTTTTTGGCTTGTGGCTGCTTGGGGCCGCTGCCATGAAATTTCTCCTCGTGCAACCTTGATAATTCGAAGGAGCTCCCTCTAGGTTGTTAACCCGACCAGGGCCCGGTTTATTTAAGCTCAACTTCCGGGTAATGAGCGCTGATTTCGATACAGCGTCGCCCACTGCGGCAGACCTCTTCCAGTAGCCTAGGATTTCTGATCGGTGACCGCGATCCCCGGTGAGGAGGTCCCCGCGGTGCTTTCCTGCCTGCTCACAATTAACCATGCTTCGGGGGATGTCCCATCGCCTTAGAGCGAAACCGTAAGAAAATGCGTGAGAAAAGTCTCGCGGGAATAAGCGGATGCCAACGCCGCGCGCGACGGGCGGACAGTAAAATGACACGCGTATTTTTGCCGGGGGCGGAGGGCCGCGCCCGGCGAGTCCGTTCTGCGCTGGAGGCAGATGAAGCCAGAGTGAACCAGAATGAACCAGAATGAAGGTCACGGCGGCGAGATCCTCTTCGGGGAGAACGACGGTTTGGCCGGTGAGGGCCGTGACGGAGGGCGTTGAGAGCTACGCGGGGTTTGCCTTCGGGGGTGATGGGGCCGGTGGAGCGGGCGGCATTTTTGCGGTTGATGGCGGCACGTGGATCGGATGCGAGCTGAGTTGGATTCATGGGACCTCCGATTTGATTTTCGGGGAGGAAAGGAGGGCGGGAGTGGGTTGAATGGGCACGCTTCAGCCCAGGTCCGGACGGAGGCTGAAGCCTCCGTTGCAGGCTAAAGCCTGCTCTACCCGACGCTGCCCCCTTTGGAATCCCCCGTTAAACGCAAAACACTAAACTCTTAACGCAATTCCCCCACGCATCGGAACCCGAGATCGTCGTACCGATTACCTGGCTCGAACCTGTCACGGAACGAGGCTCGGACGTACGTGGCATTGAAGTACCACGAGCCCCCGCGCACTACCGTACGATCCGCATCGTAATCGCTAGAGGTCCATTCCCACACGTTCCCCGCCAGGTCCTGGATACCCTCCGGGGTTGCCCCGCGCGGGAACAGGCCGACGGGCGTTGGCGCGCCAACCTTAGCTTCATGATAATTCGCGCGGCTCGGGTCAGGCGGATCGTTCCCCCACGGGTAAACGCGCCCTTCCATTCCCCGCGCCGCCCGCTCCCACTCCTCTTCCGCCGGCAAGCGCCCTCCCTTCCACGCGCAGTACGCCGAGGCCTCGTACCAGTTCACACCCACCACGGGACGATTGGGATGTAATAACTGCTCCTTCCATTCGCTCGGCTGATCCACCTGCCCGAGTCCGCCGTTCTTCCAAAAGTTCTCGTTCCGATAGCCGCCATCCTGAATGAAGCGCTGGTATTCTTCCACAGTTGCCGGATAGCGCCCGATTTGGAACCCGTTCAGCTCGACCTTCCGAGAGTAGGCGCCCGGGCCCATAACGAACGTTCCCGCGGGAATGGCGACCCAGTTCTCCCGCTTGAGTCTCGGATCGCCCGTTTGCCCCAAGGCCTCCGCCGCTTGCAAACGTTCTTGGAATGGAATTTGCCGCGATCGTTCGGCGTCGAAAATACCCAGCACGCTCCGGACCACGGCGTCGCAGCGCGCGTCCGAAGGGTGGTATGCGAGCGGTTGAAGATCGCGGAGGATCGCGCCGACCAAAATCGCGCAGCGCACTTGCTCGGAAAACGGCGGATCGGCGAACCAGCGCCGAACGCGGGCCCAGCCGGGGCCTCGGTACAGCGCGTCGAGCGCCGCCGAGACCAGAGCGTCCGCGTTTTCCACGCGCTCGCGGTGAAGCAGGCCCGCGAGCAGCAAAACCACTTCCCGCCATTCCTGAAGATAGGCCGTTCCGTTTTCGAACAACAGGCGGTGCCGCGCGGCCGGGTCCATGGCGGCGAGCGCCTTTGCGGCCAGGTGCTCCTGAAAGGTCAGGTGCCAGAAGCGCACGTCGGCGCCGCGCCGGACCACGATTCCGCTGTCCAACTCCTCCTCTTCCAGGAACGCGCGGGCGGCTTGCCCCTGCTCCTCTTCAGAGGCGAGCTCGCGGAAGCGGGGCGCGAGAACCTCCACCGCCCAATCCCGCTTGGCCTGGGCCAAGCGGCCTCCGGGAGATGCCTGCATCTCCCAAGCCAGCTCTTGAAGCAGCGCGAGGCAGCGCTCCGGACTGGGGCGGCCAGCGCGGCGCTTGCGCGAACGCGAGAGCCAGCCGAGAATCGAGTCGTAGAGATCGGCGCGCTGCTCCGGCATGCGCTTTTCGTTCCAATGCAGCACTGCCACGGCGGTGAGCATGACGGGATTGCGGGCCATGCGCCAAATTTCGGGTTTGGACTCGACGGCCTGAATCAGCTCGCGCGCGTGCTCTTCCGCTTTGCGGGGACTTTCGGGGGAAAGAGCTTCGCACCACCGTGTGAGGAAGATGCGGACGGCAGCGGGATCGAGAGGGCCGATGCGCGCTTCGTCGAAGCCTTTCAGCACGGCCTCCTCGCGATAGGCTTGCGGACGCGTGGTGACGACAAAGCGGCAGTTCCTCCAAGCGCCGGAGGCTCGCTCCACCAGCCGCGCCACCGTTTCGCGAGCCTCTTCACTGGCCGCTTCATCCAGGCCGTCGAGCAGCAACAGGCACGGACCCTCTTCGATTCGCCGGCGGAGAAACCTCTCGGGCAAGCCGTAATCCAGCCCACGTTTAGCCAGCAGGTCTAAAAGCGGAGCAGCCGTATCGGCTGGGCCGGTTGGAAGACCGGAAAGCTCCGCAACGCGCACCAGGATGGGAAAGGGCGGGGCATCGCCGGCGAGGGGTTCTGCAATCGTTTGTTCGATCCCCAAGAGCTTACCGGCGACGCTATAAGCGATGCGGCGAAGGAACGTGCTTTTGCCGGCGCCCGGATCCCCCACGATCACCAGCCGGCGGCCGCGAAGAGCCTCTTCCAGCGGGACGGGTTCGCGCTCCCGGGCTTCGATGGCCGCTGCCACGCCGGTTGGCTCGGATGGAACGGGCGCCGCTTCGTTAATGAGCGGAATGTAGAGGTCGCGAATGGGAAATTTGTGCGCTTTGCCTTCCGCGGCTTGCAAGCCGCGAATCTCGATATAGGCCGAATCTTCGCGCAACGCTTCCAGGTAGCGCGCGGGATCGGGTTCGGCGGCGGAGTCGGGCTGAATGGCTTCGCCGAATTGGGGATGGCGGTCGCGCCATTCGCGCAGCGCCTGGTAGACCTTGCCCTGCAGATCTTCAGGATTGACGAACGTCGCCCGAATGCCGCGCTGGCGGAGCCAATCCTTGAATCGGCGTAGTTGCTCCACGTTGCGCTGAACGGTCACCGCAACGCTCTGCAAACGCCCTTCGCGAACTGCCACTACCAGCTCGTATTCCTCTTTGGACTCTTCTTCCCAATCCGCGGCGTCATCGACAATGAAGGCGAGGATTTCTTTTCCTTCGGCCGCGGCGTGCTCGGTCTCGAGCCAGGTGATGCTCTTGCAGGCGCTATCCGCCTGATGGGGCGGCTGATCGGGCGGGACCCACCCGTAGCGATGCGCTAGTACGACCACCAGTACATCGGCGCCGCCCACGCGCTCGAGGCATTCCGCGAGCGGCGGATGGTCGCGCGCGGCGAAGTACTCTTGCATGTCGGGGAGGAAGTGCGCGGCCACTGCCGCGTCCCTCGCCGCCGCGCGGAACTTTTTGAGATCCTCCGCCGTGGAGGAGACAAAGACCGTCGGGACTGGTTTTGCGCGCACGGTAAACGCCGCGCGCGCTTCGGCTTGGGAATCCACAGCTCAGAGTCCGGCGTGCGACCGGCTCGGATAAACTAGGGGCATGCGCCGTACCCTCCCTTTCCTCCTCGCCGCCGCTTCCACTTTCGTCCCCGCCCTCGCTCCCGCACGAGCCGAAGAACGCGTCGATTTGGACGCCGTCTATCGTATCAAATCCGAGGCGCTCCAAGATTCCAAGGTGATGGAACATCTTTTCTATCTCACCGACGTTTACGGCCCTCGCGTGACCAACTCGCCCGGATTTTTCGCCGCCGCGGATTGGGTGGTGAAACAGCTTGAGGGATGGGGCATTCCGGCGCATCTGGAAAAGTGGGGGCCGTATGGCCATGGCTGGAGCTACACGCGCTTTTCCGCGCACCTTCTGGAGCCGGAATATGCGCCGCTGATCGGCTTCCCGCTGGCGTTCACCAGCGGCACCAATGGTCCGGTGACGGGCGAAGTGGTGATGGCGAATCTCGCCACAGAAAAAGATCTGGAGACGTGGAAGGGCAAGCTTAAGGGAAAAATCGTTCTGGACGGCGCCCCGCGCGAATTGCCGCTGAGTTTACTGCCGCTGGCGCGGCGCTACACCGACACAGATCTTTCCACGCTGGCTCTGGCGCCGCAGCCGGCTCCGCCAGGCGGCCGCGGGGGGCGCGGAGGCAACGGCGGACAGGGCAACGCGATCCAGTTTCAAAACCCGGCCCAGTTTCAAAATCAGCTCGCCGCATTTCTGCGCGAGGAAGCGCCGGCGGTGGTGGTGCGCGCGGGTACGGGGCGCAGCGCGGCGGGCACTGTTTTCGGGCAGCAGGCGCAGCGCGATCCCAAGCAAGCGCCTATGCCTCCCATGGCGGTGCTGACACCCGAGCATTACAACCGCCTGGTTCGGCTGCTGGACCACAAGATTCCGGTCAGGATGGAATTCGATATCGAAACCAAAATCGATGACCGCATGGATTCGGTGAATGTAGTTGGGCAGATTGACGGAGGCCGGAAGAAAGATGAGGTCGTGATGATCGGCGCACATCTGGATAGCTGGCAGGGAGGCACGGGCGCCACCGACAACGCGGCGGGAAGCGCCGTGATGCTGGAAACGATGCGGATTCTTAAAGCCCTGAACTTGCGGCTGGACCGGAGCGTGCGGATCGGGCTATGGTCCGGGGAAGAGGAAGGGTTGTTGGGATCGCGGGCTTACGTAAAGGACCATTTCGCCGACCGCGAAACCATGAAGCTCCAGCCCGAGCACGCCAAGCTCAGCGGCTATTTCAATGTCGACAACGGCAGCGGAAAAATTCGCGGCGTGTATCTGCAGGGCAACGATATGATGCGGCCCGTATTTGAGGCGTGGCTGAAGCCGTTCGCAGATCTGGGCGTTTCCACGGTCAGCATCCGCAACACCGGCGGGACGGATCACCTATCGTTCAGCGACGTGGGCCTTCCGGGTTTCCAGTTCATTCAAGATCCCCTGGATTACGACGCGCGCACGCACCATTCCAACATGGACGTCTACGACGAGGTACAGGGCGGCGATTTGATGCAGGCGTCGGCGATCGTGGCCTCGGTGGTGTACCATGCGGCCAATCGAGAGGAGATGCTGCCGCGTCCGCCGCTACCCAAGCCCAGGCCACAGGGCCAGGGGCGAGGAGGCCGAGGTCCGGGGGATTGAGGGGGTGATTCACAGGCTGAAGCCTGTGCCACCATCTTGCCCTACCCAACTGCACGAATGTAGAAAACTCCAGAGCGGGACTGAAGTCCCGCGCGGACTAAAGTCCGCCCTCCAACTACGAGAACAGCGACCGGAAGAATTCGCCCAGTTGCAGATGTCTGCCGGGGCACCGCGACCAGGGAGCGAAGCTGATGGTGTTATTCGACCGCTGGACCCACAATCCGACGTCTTCCGAATTGGGATATGTCAAATCGAACACCACGCCGTCGTTGCAGAAATCGACGTGCTCCACTTTGAACGCCCCTGCATTGGAGTAGTGACTGGAAGGCCCCCAGTCCTGCGTGAATTCCTCGGGCGGGTAATACTTGCACGGCGATTCCTGCGTGCATCCCCACAGCTTATAGGCATCCTGATACTCTTGATGCTGCAGATCGCCGAGGAATTGCTTCACGACGTGCTCTTGAGGAAGGGTGCGAATAATGTAAAACGTCGTAGAGCCTACCACCAGCGCCGCCAATCCCCAGAGGACGACGCGTTTGACCAGCGCCATGCGGCGATAGTGCCGTTCCTCTTGGCCTTCGTAAGAATCCAGGAACCCGGCCATGGTTAGAATCTCATTTATTCAAGGGATAGGCTTTGTCGTATTCCTGGGTGGCCTCGGCGGTGATCTCCGTCGTGCCGCTGAAGTAGAACGCCGCCGCCGAGCTCACCAGAATCTCGATTCCTTTGGCCTCGCAGATCTTCTTCACCACTTCGTACATCCGCGACTGGGCTCGTTGAAGGATTACGTTGCGGTCGCTGGTGACCTCGTCCTGCAGGTCTTGATTCTTCCGCTCCGCCTCGCGCTGCTTCTGCTGGCCGGTCGCCTGCAGATCCGCTTCCTGCGACGCATTGAGCTTGCCTGATTGCAACTGAGCCTGGATATCCGCCAAGTCGCGTTGGAGCTTATCGATCTCATCCTGCCGGGCTTTGTATCTCGCTGGAAGATCCACGACGGCCTTCTTGAGTTCGGCCGTGTCGAGCATCGATTTTTCCAGGTTAATGACGGCTACTTTGGTTGGGGCCGCGGGGGTTTGGGCCGTGGCGGTTTGGGCCGCGGCGAGGGAAGCGAACACGCACACGGCCGGAAGGCAGCCTCTCAACAAGCGGAACATGGGCAGATAACACTCCTAAATGGTTTTAGACCATTCTAGCAGCGGGTAAGTTTCGCCTACCTCTTCGGCGCGGTCTCCTGCGCCAGACGCACCTTCGCGTTCTCGAGCTTCGACTTCACCTTCGCAATTTCGGGCGGGTCCATATCCGCCGGCGCACTGCTGTCCCACTCTTTCAGCGAGATCTGCCATTGCGCCATCGCTTCCCGCACCTTGCCCTCACGCATTAAGGTTTCCGCCATATGGTCGTGAACGGTGGGATCGTGGGGAGTCTTCTGCACCGCGCGGCGAAGATTATCTTCCGCCTCCTGCAACCGTCCCAAGCGGAAATAAACCCAACCCAAGCTGTCGATGTAGGCGCCGTTCTCCGGCTCCTTGTCCACTGCGCGGGTGATGTAGTCGAGCGCTTCCTGAAGGCGCATGTTCCGATCCGCCAGCATGTAGCCCAGGTAATTCAGCGCGGCGGCGCTATCCGGATCCTTCTCCAGAACCTTATGGAACTGCTGCTCCGCCAGATCGATTTTCTTCTGGCGCTCGTACATGGCGCCGCGCACGAAGATCACGTCCTCTTTCTCCGCGTCGGTGGTGGAGAGCTTCTCCTCCTGATCCAAAGCCTTCGCCATGTCATCCCATTTTTTCCCCTTATCGTAAACGGAGGCGAGCGTCTGGTAGCCATCGCGATCCTCTTTGCCGCCCTTCCCGCTCAGAAGCTTCTTGGCTTCCGCTACACCTTGATCGGTCTTGCCTATTTCCGCGAGCAGTATGGCATGGCGAGATCGCAGCGAGCGATCGTCGGGCGACTTCTTCAGCGCGGCGTCCAACTCCTGCTGAGCTTTGTTGTATTCGTGCGCATCGCTCAGGGTTTCCACAGCGGCCAGAGTCTCGTCGGCAGCCTTGTCCGGATTTACCTCCGCCGCCTGCCGCAACGCGTCTACGGCCAATTCGGTTTGATCGGCATCGCGATAGAACGCGGAAAGCTGATTGAAGAGGTCCGCCCGCGTGGCGCGCTCCCCTTTGCTATAAACCGGCTTCTGCGTGGAGGCGATCAGATCCTTCATGATCTGGATAGCCTCCGGCGTCTTCCCCAAGGCCTCCAGTATGTACGCGTCGTTCACGCGGATCTCGGGATTCATGGGATCAAGTTGACGGGCCTTGTCGGATGCCTCCTGAGCCTTGGCGTAATCCCGCGTCTGGCGGTAGGTTCGCGACAGCCATAAATAATATTGAGCATTATCGAGATCTTGAGAAATCAGGTCGTTCCAGGTCTCGACCGCATCGGAATATCGCCCCGCGAAAACCTCGAACTGAGCTAATCTTTGCTCGACTTCGGCGCCGTTGGGCGGATTCAGCGACAGCGCCTGTTTCAGCGTGTCCGCCGCCAAACCGTATTGACGCGACCGTTCATAGAATTCCGCCAGCGCCTCCAGTCCCCGCCCGGAAGGATGCTTCTCAGCCAATTGCCGCAGCAGATCGCCGGCCTTCTGAATATCGCCCTCGTCCGAGTAAACCTGCGCGAGCCCGGTCAACCCGTCTTCATTATCCGGATCGAGCGCCATCGCTTTCTCGTAAGCCGTTCGCGCCTCCAGAGAATTGGTGGAGTAATATTGCAGACGGCCAAGCATGAGCCACGAATTGACGTCCTTGGGATCGAGCCCGACGATCTTCTTGTATTGATCGATGGCTCTCTGTAGCATGGTCTGATCGATTTTGTTCTGCGGCCCTTGAATCTGCGCCGCATAGACCTTCGCCAGCAGTCTGAGGGCGAACAGATCGTTGGGATTGGTGCGCAGGGTCTCTTCCGCATCGCTCTGCGCTTCCCGTGTGCGTCCGGCTTCGATGTAGAAGCTCGCGAACTCATCGCCGATAGCGGTGCTGGTCGGATCTGCTTTTAACGCCAGCTTGTAATTGTCTATGGCTTTAGAAATGTAGTCCCGTTGACCAGTCTGGCCCGCCATGTCCGCATACATGTGTGCGATGGTGTAGTAGTAGTACGCAGAAGCGTGATCGGTCGCGGAAGCGCCGGGAGTGTTCCCATTATTTTGCGCCCAAACCGCGACGCTGAACACCGTCAACCCTAGTAATGTCCTATGCATGTAGACTCATTTCTCCAGTCCGGTTCTCTGCAGCCCTCGGATGCTCAGGTGCGCGATTCTCCACGGCCCTCGATCCTCCAAGGCTAAGACGCCGGCCCAGTTTGCCTAGTTTCAGTATAAGGCAGTACGTAGCCGATCGTCTCCGCCAATGGTCTAGGTCTTCGATCAGGGTCAACGTGACCTTTTCTTGGCCCCGACGTCACTAATAGTGTTGCAACGGAGTGCCGTGGCCCTGCACGCGGGCTTACAGACGGACGAAACGACGCTGATCCGGGCTGCGCAACAAGGCGATCGGGACGCCTTTGAGCAGCTTGTGCGCGCCTACGATCATAGTGTGCTCCGGCTGGCCATGAATCTCCTGCGATCGCCCGAAGACGCGCGCGACGTGTATCAGGAAGCTTTTTTGCGCGTTTACCGGAATTTGGCGAACTTCCGGTTCGATTGCAGCTTCCACACCTGGCTGTACCGGATCGTGACCAATCTGTGCCTGGATCACATTCGCCGGAAGAAAGTGCGGAGGGAGGAGGCGACGGTGGTGGAAACCGGCGAAAGTTCCTTGGACCGCCTGGATACCGTGGCAGAGCAACGCGCCGATACGGACCCGGAGCGGCGTCTGTTCAGCGGTCAATTGCGGATGCGGATCAAAGAGGTGCTTGCCGGGTTGACGCCGCGCGAAAGGATGGTCTTCGAGCTTCGGCATTATCACGGGCTACGGCTGCGGCGCATCGGGGAGATTCTGGGCGCGAGCGAAGAGGCGGCCAAGAACTGTCTTTTCCGGGCGACCCAAAAAATGCGCGCCGCGTTGGTAGATTTCAAATGATCGCGCACAGGCGAAGTTCGTTGTGCGCGAGGTGGAGCAAGAAATGAATCGTGAGATGACTTGCGCCGAAGCTCGCAGCCAGTTCTGGCTGCTGGAATACGGCGAGCTTTCGTTTGACGAGGAAGAGCGGATCGAGACGCATCTGGATGGCTGCGCGGAATGCCGCGGCGCGCGCGAACGGGACAAGGAGATCCACGCAGGCTTCGATAGCCTGGCCGTGGACCCGTCCGCGTCGTTGCTGCGCGAATGCCGCGCAGAATTGGAGGCTCGCCTGAGGTTGGAGCCACCGCCGCGCGCCACTGAGCCCGGCTGGTGGGAGCAGTTCGCTTCGGCACTTAGCGCCCGTCCGGTGCTTCGTTTGGTTAGGGCGCCCGTGGGTGCGCTGGCCATGCTGGCGTTGGGATTTGCCGCCGCTCGCCTTGCGCCTTCCGTCCTGAACTCCCATCTGTTTCCCGGTGCGGTGCAGGCCGGAATGAATCGCGTACGCGACGTACATCCTTTTTCCAACGGGCGGATTCAGATTCTTGTGGATGAAACTCGCCAGCGGACGGTTTCCGGGGCCTCCGGCGATCCGCAAATCCAAGCGCTCTTGCTCGAAGCCGCGCGCGACCCGGCCGACCCCGGACTGCGCGAGCAAAGCCTCGATCTTCTGAATAAGCGGGCCCCGTCGAGCGAGGTTCGCGACACCTTGGTTTACGCCTTGAGGCACGACGACAACGCCGGCGTGCGACTGAAGGCCATCGAAGGGTTGCAAGGGTTCGCGGCCGAGCCGGAAGTGCGCTCGGCGCTTTCCCAGACGCTGTTGAGCGATTCCAATCCCGGCGTGCGAATGCGCGCCATCGATTTGTTGACCGGCGGCGAGGCGGACCTGAATTCAGGAATTGGGCCTAACCTCAACCTTGACCGCCAGGTGATCGGGACCTTGCAAGAGCTGATGCAGCGAGAGGACAATGCTTATTTGCGCCAGCGGAGTCAAAGAATCTTGGAGGCCTTGAACGCCTCTACGGAGATCTATTGAGATGCGCGCGCTGGTTTTGTTAAGAGGAGCTCTGCTATTGATTGCCGGTGGGAACATGCCGGCGCAGGACGTTGCGGTCGTACGGGTTGGTCCGAATTCATGGTCGCGCACGGTGGCCGGAAGCGTCTCCGTGGAGCCGCAGGGACGGCTGGAAGTGGAAGCGCGCGGGCATATCGTCGTGCGCGGAGGAGACGCGGTTGATCGCATTTCTTACAAGCTCGTGCAGCGAGTGCACGCCCGGAGCGAATCGGAAGCGCGGGACCTCTTTGGAAGCGGAGTCTTGACTCCGGCTGTGCTCGGCCCGGTGACGCGCATCGATGTGCATCAGAACTCGTCGCCCAACGTGAGCAATCAACTGCAGCTCACGGTTCCGCGGAACTTGACCGTGGTGAGCGTGGAATCGCAGTTCGGCGCGGGAGTCGAAGCCTACGATCTGGACGGACGGGTGAACGCCCTGGCGCGTTCCGGCGATATTCGTGTGGATCACATAGGAGGCGCCGTTCTAGCCAAGGCAAGAAGCGGAAATTTGTTTTTCGGGCGCGTCGGCGCAATCGAGGAATGTTTCACCGGCGCGGGAAGCATCTTCGTGGAAAACGTTTTGGGGGGCGTAAAGAGCTGCCACACCGGCGGAGGCGATCTGGTGGTGAAACAAGCGGGCGCGCCGGTGGTCTTGGAGAACGAGGGCGGCAACATCACCGTCGAACGGGCGGCTGCGTCGGTGGAAGCGCACGCGATTTCGGGAATGATTCAGATCGGGCAGGCGGGCGGTCCCGTGACGGCCGATACGCAGGGCGGCTCGATTCAGGTGGGCGCCGCGCCCGGGGTCCGGGCGGAATCGGCGCAGGGGACAGTACGGGTGCGCGGATCGTCCGGTCCGATGGACGTTTCCACCGCTTTCGGAAACATTCTTGCCGTGCTGGTGGCCGGCGCGAGGCTTCGGGATTCCACTTTGGCAGCGGCCTCCGGTGACATCACGGTTTTTATACCGTTCAATTTTCCGGTGTCCGTGGTGGTGCTCAACGACCGTGGCGGGTATCAGCAGTTTATGTCGGAGTTCAATGAAGTGCGCGCGATGGCCTTGCCCTTCGCGCCGCGTTCGCCGGTGGTGGCGCAAGGGAGGATCAACGGAGGGGGCCCGGTGCTGCGAATTAATGCGGGCACGGGTGTGGTGTATTTGCGGAAATCGAGGTAGTTATCGAGGGCAAGTCATCGAGGTATGTCATGCGGATTCACGGTTTGGTTTTGGCGGCGGGGCTGGCGATTCCAGTCCTAGCTCAGCAGGCATTCTTTCAAGCCCCCCCTGGCTTTCAAGGCCTTCCCGTTCAGGGCCAGCAGAACTCCAGCTATCTGGGGGTGGGCCTCCGGGAGATTGGGCCGGATAGGGCCAAAGCGCTAAAACTGCCCGAGGAAGCGGGTGTCGAAGTCACCCAGGTGTATGAGAACAGCCCCGCCGCGAGCGCCGGATTGATGGCCGGCGACGTGGTGCTCGAATACAACGGCCAACGAGTCGAAGGCATGGAACAGTTCGCGCGGTTGGTGCGCGAGACGCCGGCGGGGAGAGAGATAAAGCTTCAGATTTTTCGCAATGGCGGGACCCAAACGATCGCAGTGAGATTAGGGCCCCGGCCACCCGAAACCCTCTACAAGCTCGCGCCGCCCAACCCTCCGGCCTCGCTCACGCCGTTTCGCCCTTACTCGGGTGCCGTGATGGGCCTCGAAACCGAAGCGCTTAGCGGACAACTTGCCAATTATTTCGGCGTGAAGGAAGGCGTTCTGGTGAAGTCGGTGAACGCGAACTCGCCGGCCGAGCGCGCCGGAATTAAAGCCGGCGACGTCATCACGCGCGTCGGAGATGCGAACGTCACTTCGCCCGTCGAAATCGCCTCGCAGCTTCGCTTGCGCCCTGGGCAATCCGTATCCGTTACGCTGACTCGCGATCACCGCGAGATTACGGTAAACGTCCCGCTTCAGCCCTAGCTGAAGTTCGTCAGCGACCGCCCCCTCGCGGTCGCGGCTCGGAAGCGCTCCTTGACGTGCGCGACTTGCGGAGCCGCGCGCGTCAGCAAGCGGTTACGACTGCGGACCGCGGTGCTTGGCCTGCTCCATCGCGATTTCGTTGACGTGCGCCAAGGTCTTCGCACCGGATGCTCCTTCGATCGCGCGCACCGCGATCTCCTGCACCTGCCTCTTGGCTTCGTCTACCTGCCTTTGCATATCGGCGATCTGCGCGTTCTGCCGCGCCCCCGCGTCTTCGAGCGTCTTAATTCGCAGCTCCGCGATGCGCTTTTCGGCCTCCGCTTCTCTCTTGGCAAGAACCAATTCCTGCTCGGCTTGGCCTTTCGCGTCCTTGGCCGCCTGAGTCGCGGCTTGCTCCACCTCCCGCTGGAGTCGCGAGGGGAACTCCGCGACCTCCTTGCGCAGCCGCGCTAGTTCTTCTTCCTGCTCCCGAAGCGCCGCCTGGCGCTGGGCCCAACTTTTTTCGAGCGCTTCCTGTTTTTCCTGGTTCTTTTTTTCCTGCTGCCGCTGCTCTTCTTCGTACTTGTCCTGCGCGCGCTTGCGCTCCAGATTTTTCTTGTACTCGTAGTCGTCGATTTCGCGCTGCCTTTGCTTCCTGAGCGCCTCTTCCTGCTCCTTGCGCTCGCGCTCGGCGGTTTCGGTGCTCTCTTCCCATTCCGCTTTCTGCGCGGCGATTTCCCCTTCGAGCTCTTCTCTCTGTCTTTGGAAATCCAAAACCATTTGATCCAGAGCCGTCGCCGCCACGTCAATCTTGTGCAAGCGTTCTATTTCCTGACGCTCCAAGAGAACCGCGGAGCGCAGGGCCGCCAGCCGGTTGACTTCCTCGACGAGTTTTTCCGATATGCCGCTCAACGAACGCGAAATCTCGAGCCCTAGCCGCGAAATCTGCTCCACCACCCCGTCGACGCTTAGACCTTCCACGGCTTGCCGGATCTCGCCCTCTTTGTGCCGCGCGAGTTCGTCGGTTTTCGCATCGGCGGATTCGCGAGCCGCTCTCACTTCCTCCTGGACCCTGGAAAATTCCTCTTCGATCTCCGCTTTCGCACGTTTTACGCGCGGGGCGACTTTGACCACTGCCTTAGCCATGTTCCTCCTTAACGCGCACAACGCGTTCGCTGTGCGCTTGCCTTACCGGTTTCCGATCAATTTCTCGACTAGGAACGACAGCGTGCGCATATCGGCCAGATCCGCCGCTTTAGCGTCGAAATGCGCTCCTCCGGGACGCGCGAACGCATGGCCCGCTCCCGGATATTCCCAAATCGTGACGCGCGAATCATCCTTGAACGCTTCGCGCACCTGCGCCACTACCGCGGGCGGGGCAAACTGATCCTTTTCGGCGAAGTGCAGCAGAAGGGGACAGGAAAGATTCTTCGCCAGATCCATCTGCTGGTCGATGCCCACGCCGTAATAGCTGACCGCCGCGCCGGGTTTGTGCCTGACCGCCGTCAGATACGCGATCATTCCACCCCAACAGTAACCGGCCACGCCAACCCGTCCCGTGCTGGCTTCGTGCTTACGCAAAAACTCGACCGCCGCCGCCGCATCGTCCGAAGCCTTCAGATCGTCGGTTTTGGCGCGGATCGCGCGCGCTTTTTCGCCTTCCGCCTCGTTCAACTCGATGCCCGGATCCGTGCGCCAGTACAGGTCGGGGACGATCGCGGTGAACTGGCGCGACGCCAGCCAATTGGCTACCTTGCGCAAGCTCTCGGTGACTCCGAAAATCTCTTGAATCACCACCACGCCCGGCCCCTTGCCCTTGCGCGGCAACGCCATGTACGCGGAGAACTCGCCCCCGTCGGAGGAAGGGATTCGAATGTTCATAAAGGAACAGACTATCATTGATCCATCGCAGGTAAATGGCCAGGCGCGAAGGTCGGACTCTTGCGCGCCGATGGCTCGCAAGAGCAGTTTGATTTTTCCGGCGTATCAAACATGAATGGCCGAGGATGGTCAATGCGTGAAGTGTGGCCGCCCAAGTCTTTGCGAGCTTTGCGTCTCCTATAGAACTTCCCCCACCGATTAGTTCACACCACCCTGGAGCGGGACCAGTTTATAGCCGAGATCCAGCGCTTGCCGGCGAATTTTGGCTTCCTTCTTCTGCTGCTGTTTCTCGTCCTGCTTCGCCAGA
>DATDGT010000397.1:0-10869 GCA_036521975.1 Bryobacteraceae bacterium | reverse complement strand
TTACTCACTATCGCGCAGACGTGCAAGCGGCAGAGGCGCCATGTCTTGGGTTACCTCACGGATGCCGTCCGCTGCCACCGCCGTCAGGTTACTGCACCTTCCCTGCTTCCACTACGATCCACGACCACGTGAACGGTTACGATTTTGGTAGGCGCACTGGCCGCATGGATTCCCGCTCGCCGAGCATCGCGCGTCGACCCAGTGACGACGTTGAGGTGCGAATGATGGGTGGGCAGCCAACGACACGGGAATTGGTCTGTGATACGTTGGTGGAATCTTCGAGGGGGGGAGATTCGATGCTTACTTTTCGACCGACAGGCGCAGCGCTGGCGTTGGGAATCCTGGCCTTTTCCGGAGCCTGGTTGCGCGGGCAGCAAGCGGCCAAACCGGTAAATGTCGACAACAAGGTGCTCCGCAACGCAGGGAGCGTGGAGAGCGACGCGTTGCCGGGCTCTTGGCTGAGCTACGGACGCAATCAGAGCGAGACCCGCTACAGCACGTTGAAGCAGATCAACGACGCCAATGCGAAGCGCTTGGGACTGGCGTGGACCTACGCGGTTGGCGCGGGCGGCGGCAATCAGGAAGGCACGCCGCTGATGTGGAACAACACGCTTTACGGCATCACGACTTGGAGCGTGGTCTACGCGCTCGACGCCCGGAACGGCAAACAGTTGTGGCGGTGGGATCCGGAAGTGAACCAGAAGGCGGTGCGGCCGAAGATTTGCTGCGGCATTGTGAACCGCGGGATCGCGTTCTACAACGGCATGATCATCGCGGCGATCAACGATGGCCGCCTGCAAGCGCTGGACGCGCTCACGGGCAAGCCGGTGTGGGAAGCGCGCATGGCCTACCCGCAGGATCTGTACACGTTGACCATGGCTCCGAGGATCGCGGGCGACAAGGTGATCATCGGCGCATCGGGCGGCGATAAACAGACACGGGGCTTCTTTGCGGCGTTCGACGTCAGGACCGGCCATATGGCGTGGAAGTTTTACACGGTTCCAGGTAACCCCGAACTGCCACCGGAGAACGAGGCGATGAAGGCCGCGCTCAAAACCTGGGGCGGCGATTTCTGGACTAAAGGCGGCGGCGGCGCCGTCTGGGACGGCTTCGCCTACGATCCCGAGGCGAATCTGGTGTATGTGGGCACCGGCAATGCGGAGCCATGGGTGCAGAAGTTCCGGGGCGCGCAGAACGTGGACAATCTCTACACGTGCTCGATTCTCGCCGTGGATGTCACATCGGGGCAGCTCAAGTGGTACTTCCAAACCACGCCCAACGACAACTGGGATTACGACAGCGTGCAGCAGCTAATGCTGCTGGATCTGAATATCAAAGGAAAGACGCGCAAGGTGATTACACAGGCTTCGAAAAACGGCTTCTTCTGGGTGATCGATCGCGTCACGGGCGAGTTCATCTCGGGAGCTCCGTTCGTCAAGACGACGTGGGCACTGGGGCTCGATGCCAAAGGCCGCCCCATCGTGAATCCCGCGGCATATTACGATAAGGACCCGATCTCGATCTTTCCTACCGGCGGCGGCGCGCACAACTGGTCGGCGATGTCGTTCAGTCCAGTGACTGGCTGGGTGTATCTTCCGGTGTCCCTCAGCCCGTTCACCTATGCGGCGACCGAGGAACTCAAGCCGGGCGCCAACGGCTATGCGCGCGGCAACGGCCAACCTAAGTTGATTGACAGTCCGGCCATCGGACCGCCCACCGCCGAAGGGATGCGCGGAGCGCTCCAGGCATGGGATCCGGTGAATCAAAAACTGATGTGGCGAATCGACGGAGGCGGCGGAATCGGCGGCGGTACTGTTGCCACCGCGGGCAACCTGGTCTTCCAAACCATCAACGACGGGCGCTTCCGCGCGGTGACAGCCGACAAGGGCGAAGTCCTATACGAGATAAAGACGGGACGCACCGGCATGGCGCCTCCCATTACTTACGAGGTGGACGGCAAGCAGTATGTGGCGTTCCAGGGCGGCTTGGGCCGCCCGGCTGCGACCGAAGGGCCGAACGATGCCCAGGTGGACCATCCGCCGATGATGTTTGTGTTCGCGTTGGATGGCAAAGCGGAGCTGCCTACGCCGGCGCCTCCGCCTCCACCGAATAACCGGAACAACAATAACGGGAACACTGCCGCGCAGCCCGCGGCTCCGGAGCAACAGCAGGAGCGGTAGTGGTAGGCGTAAGGCAGAAAAACCTTCCTTGCCTTCTCCGACGGATGAACTCGTAAGAGTAGCCGCCGCTGAGTTCGATGCCGATTTTTCAACCGGAATTAGCCGAGAAGGCGGCCGGGGAGCTCCTCACGCAGTTCCCGAACAACACGGAGATCTCTCACGTTCTCTTGAAAGCTCTGGCACTTAACAAACTCTACAGCACCCGAGTGCTCGACAAAGATATCGAGCGTCTCGCCCGCCACATCGCTGGCCTCTGCATCGACCCTTTGTTGCGCAAGGGGAGGCCCGGCGCGGTTGATCTCATCTGGAACTGTGATGATCTCAACAGGCGGTATTTTTCCTTCGCAAGCAAGTACTGTAGCTGGCACAACCCCGCAGCTTACCCGATCTACGACTCCTATGTGGAGGAGTGCCTCTGGCGGTACAAGCGGCAAGACGGGTTTACGGAATACGGCCGGGAAGGTTATCGGTATCCGGATTTCGTGCGAATCGTGAGCGCTTTTCGCCAATTTTACGGACTTACCGTATCGTTCAAAGATCTCGACAAGTTTCTTTGGTCCACGGGCGGCCGCCTGCTGGGGAAGAGGTCTTCGGTGAACCGAGCGACGCGACGGGCGTAGGCAGAACGAGCCGTCGATGAGGCTCGCATAATGATAAACACTAAGCCGCCATCCTGTCATAGGGCGTCGCTACGTCAACGTATGCGAACAGCAGATCCTGAAAGTCAGGGTTCTCCAGACGGCGTAAAACGGGCGATGCGCCGGGCGCTTGCCGGCCGGCTTCCTTGTAGGCCTCGGCGTCTTTAGCTGAAAACTGAAGAGTAACGACTGACGACTAAATGTCGTAATACAGCGCGAACTCGTAGGGGTGCGGACGGAGACGAACCGCATCGGCTTCGTTCTTACGCTTGTAGCCGATGTAGGTGTCGAGCAGCTCTTCGCTGAACACGTCGCCCTTCAGCAGAAAGCCATGGTCGTCCTCTAGCGCCGCCAGCGCTTCTTCGAGCGACGCCGGCATCGAGGGGACCGCCTTCATCTCCTCGGGCGACAGATCGTAGATGTCCTTGTCCAGCGGCTCGCCCGGATCGATCTTATTGACCACTCCGTCCAGGCCTGCCATCAGCATCGACGCGAACGCCAGATAGCAGTTGCAGGCCGGATCCGGCGGCCGGAATTCGACGCGCTTGGCCTTGGGATTGGACGAATACATCGGAATGCGGCACGCCGCCGAGCGGTTGCGCCGCGAATACGCCAAATTCACGGGAGCCTCATAACCCGGCACCAGGCGTTTGTAGCTGTTAGTGGTGGGAGCGATGATGGCCGAAAGCGCGCGCGCGTGCTTCAACAGCCCGCCGATATACCACAAACCCATCTGGCTGAAACCGGCGTAGAGGTCGCCGGCGAACAGCGGCTTGCTGTCTTTCCACAAACTCTGATGCGTGTGCATGCCGCTGCCGTTGTCGCCGAAAAGCGGCTTGGGCATGAAGGTCACGGTCTTGCCGTACTGAAACGCCGTGTTGCGGATGACGTACTTGTACAGCATCATGTTGTCGGCCGACTTCATCAGCGTGTCGAACCGCTGATCGATTTCCGCTTGTCCGGCCGTGGCCACTTCATGGTGCTGGCATTCGATGTTCAGCCCGCACTTGATCATGGTCTCGACCATTTCCGCGCGCAGGTCCTGATGCGAATCGGTTGGAGGAACCGGGAAATAGCCTTCTTTGTAGCGGGGCCGGTAACCGAGATTGGGCCCCCGGCTGTTGTCGTCGCGGCCCGAGTTCCAGCGTCCTTCCTCGGCGTCGATCGCGTAGAAACCGGTATGGGCGTTCTGATCGAAGCGGACGCTGTCGAAGATGAAGAACTCGGCTTCCGCCCCGAAAAAGGCGACGTCGGCGATGCCGGAATTTTTGAGGTACAGTTCGGCTTTGCGCGCGATCCAACGCGGATCGCGATCGTAGTGCTGCCGGGTAATCGGGTCGATCACGTCGCAATTCATCACCAGCGTCTTGGTCTCGTAGAAGGGATCTATGAAGCCGGTATTGGGATCGGGCATCAACAGCATGTCGCTTTCGTTGATGGCGGCCCATCCGCGGATGCTCGATCCGTCGAAACCAAAGCCCTCTTCGAACGAGCTGTCGTTCAACTCGCTGAGCGGATAGGTGACGTGTTGCTGGACGCCCGGCAGGTCGGTGAACCGAAGGTCGAGCTGTCTGGCATCGTTTTTCTTAGCGTATTCCTGGACTTCTTTGGCAGTCATTCCCACAGTTTATCTCCGTCGTTAACAAAGAATCTATAAAACTTTCGGATGCAGGCGATCCCGCCTCGCGTGTTCTACCCTTTTTGGGGTTTCATTCATTCTACCGTGCGTAATGCGAGACCGCTCCCTACGGTCGCGGCTCTGAAGCTGTTGCTACTCCGCGAGACCGCAGGATTTTTTCAAATGGCTACGGGCGGCCTCATCCGGTTCCATCCTTCGACGACGGAGGCCCTGCTAAGCAGCGACCGTAGCGAGCGGTTTACTGAACCTCACAACGCTAGTGCTCGAGCGCGGTGGTGTAGCATGTAATTCGTGGATATCGGAGGAGAATCGGAGCAGCAGGAAACGAAGACCGAGGAAGAGAAGCCGCAGCGCATGGCCTGTCCCAAGTGCGGCTCCGTGGATACGCGTCCTTCGCGGAGCGCCGGACTCTACGGGGGGTTTCTTTCGATGCTGGGGTGCAAGCCGTTTCGCTGCCGAAGCTGCCGGGCGAAGTTTTACCGGAGGCCTCTTCAGTGAGAAGTTAGCGCGCGGGGCCGCGTTGCGCGCGGGGTTAGTGGAGGCCGCCCAGCGCTCGCGCGGCCACGGTCGCGGCGCCTACGACGCCTGCTTCCACGCCGAGTTCGGCGGGCACAATGGGGATGGCGCTCGCATGGGGATTGACGGTCCAGCGTGGAGCGGTCGCGCGAAGCCTTCCTAAGAGCGGCTCGCCCATTTGCGCCACGCCGCCTCCGATCACCACAATGCCCGGATCGAGCAGGCTAAGCACGCCGCCGAGCCAGGCGCCCAGCCGCCCCACCAACTCATCGAGTTCCTCCTCCTCGGCATCGTCGAATACGGGGCCGGAGGCCAGCGCCTCGACGCAACCGGCCGCGCCACAGGCGCACTGGATGGCGCTGCGATAGTCGATTGACATATGCCCGCATTCGGCGCCCGCTCCGTGCGCTCCATGGAAGATCTTCCCGTCCAGCACGATCCCGGATCCTATGCCCGTTCCGATCGTTGCGTAAAAAACTTCAGCGTATCCCCGCCCCGCCCCGTATACAGCTTCGGCCAGCGCGGCCGCGTTGCCGTCGTTTTCCAGCGTCACGGGCAAGCCGAATCTTTCGCGTGCGAGCCGCGCCAGAGACAGATTTCGCCAGCCAGGGAGGTTGGGAGGATTCAAGACAATTCCGGCGCGCGGATCGAGCGGCCCCGGCCCGGCGATGCCGATCGCTTCCACCTCAGGCGTCAGGGCGTTTTCGATCGCCCGCCAAACTTGGCCGAGCGACACCTCCAATCCGCTCGAGGCGAGAGTGGGGACCGTTCCGAATCCGGATACCTTAGCGCCATTATCCACGCGTGCCGACGCGATTTTTGTTCCCCCGATGTCCACGCCGAGGATGGGGCTGAGGACGGGCATGTCTTACAATAGCGTTATCGGAATGACCATCCGGGAAGGACCCGCAAGACGAAGCTGCACGCGCAGTAGGCAACCGCTCATTCGCCGATGGCCCTGCTGACGATTTCCGGCGATCCCGCTTCGCGCTATGAAGAGACCGCGCAGGCCGTGGCGCGGCTGCTCCATTTCGAATTGATCAGCGAGGCGCGGCTGGGGCGCGACGCCGCCGCTTCCATCGTCGGACGCCTGGCGGCACGTCATCATCTGGTCGTGGCGGTGCCTCGGACCGAAGCTTTGTTTGCACCCATGCCCATGGTTTTGCGCGCCGCCATTATCGCAGGCGAAGGGCGCGGCTCCATCGCCGGAGAGGATTTCGACATCGTGTTGAACTCCGCGCATCTGGACCCCGCGCAGATGGCGGAAATTCTTTGCGCGGCGGCCGCGGCGCGCGGTCTCATGGAGCAGGGATTTCTCGCCGATCCCGCGGGATCCGCGCTTTCCAAATCCATCGCCTTCGGCCATCCGAGCGAAGAAGTGTTCGCTAATCTTCTCGATTTCTATCGCATCCGCTGGGAGTACGAGCCGCGCAGTTTCCCTTTGCAGTGGGACAAAGGCGGGCGGGTGATCGAAGCGTTCACGCCCGATTTCTATCTTCCCGACGAGGATCTGTACATCGAGCTGACCACCATGAAGCAGGCCTTGGTGACCCGCAAGAACCGTAAGATCCGAATGCTGAAAGCCGTCTATCCGCACATCAACGTTCAGGTGCTCTATCAAAGAGACATTCAGGATTTGATCTTCAAGTACGGAGTGCAGGCGTCGTGAATCCTCCGGCGGATTCCCCCGCCCTGCCTCCCGCCCAGCCTCCCAATGTTGAGAGGGTGCTGTTCACCGAGGAGCAGGTCACCCAAAGAATCCGCGAAGTCGGCGCGGAAATCGCGAGCAAGTATCGGGGATGCGATCTGAAGCTCATCGGCGTGCTGAAGGGGGCGGTTTTTTTTCTCACCGCGCTCGCTCGCGCGGTCGAGATTCCCGTCCAGATCGATTTTCTCTCCATCTCCAGTTTTCCCGGGCAATCCGCGCCGCGCGCGCCGGGAGTGGTTCGCATTGCCAAGGATCTCGACGATCCGATCGAGGACATGCACGTTCTGCTGGTGGAAGACATTGTCGATACCGGTTTCACCGCCGGCTACTTACTGCGGACCCTGGCCGGGCGCGGTCCGAAGAGCCTTGCCATTTGCACCCTGCTCGACCGCACCGTGCGCCGTATCGTGCCCGTGCCCGTGGAGTTCCGCTGTTTCGAGATCCCGGACCGCTTTGTAGTGGGCTGCGGCCTGGATTACAAGCAGCTCTATCGCAACCTGGGGTATATTGCAGTAATGAAGCCGGAGAGAGAGAAAGAGAAATTTTAACTAATGCCTATTAAAATCACAGATACCATTCTTCCGACCACCATGGTCGGGTCCTATCCGCGACCGCACTGGTTCAGTCAGCAATTGCTCGGCCGGGACATTCGCGTGGCCTTCAAGGAGGTGGCGCACGAGGAGGCGTATTACGACGCCACTCAGACCGCCATTCGCGACCAGGAGGATGCCGGGCTGGACATCGTCACTGACGGCCAGATGTATTTCGACGACTACGTCGGCGCCATCGGAGCGTTCTGCTGGTACATGTACGAACGCATCCCGGGATTCGAGCAGGCCAAGGATCCTCATCCCTCCGAAGTGGGCGCGCCTGTGCGAACCAAGGACGTCGAGTTGCTGGCGGACTGGGGCGGCGTGGTCAACAGTGGTCCTGTGAAGCGCGGGCCGATCCGCCTGGCCGACCTGTACAAAATCGCGGCCAAGTACGCGAAAAGACCGATCAAAGTTTCCGTGGGCGCGGGTCCGATCAATCTGGCCTGGCATGTCTATTTCCAGCACTACAAGGACGCGCGCGATCTGAGTTTCGCGCTTGCTCCGATTTTTAACGCCGAGATGAAGGATCTGGTCGCGGCCGGGGCCAAGTATTTGCAGATTGAGGATCTGGGCGCGTGGCTGCCGCTGTTCACCAACAACACCGACGACTACAAATGGATTGGCGACTGCATCGCTCAATGCGTGGATGGCGTGAATGCGAAGGTGGCCTGGCATTTCTGTTTTGGCAACGCGTGGGGCAATTCGCTGAACAGCCTCTTTCCCAAAGGCTACAAAGCGGTCCTCCCGTATTTCTACGATGTGCCGATCGATCAGTTCGTACTGGATTTCGCCAACCGCGAGATGGCCGACATCGAGTGCCTGAAGGACCTGCCGAAGGACAAGGAAGTTCAGATCGGCGTGCTGGACGTGCGCACGAGTTTGATTGAATCGCCGGAACAGGTCGCCGGGCGCATTCGCAAAATCCTCCAGGTGGTGCCGCCGGAGCGTGTGTATCTCAGCACCGATTGCGGCATGAAGCCGCTCGCACGCATCGTGGCGAAATTGAAGCTGAAGGCGCTCGCGGACGGAGCGGCGATCGTTCGCCAGGAGATCTCCGGCCGTGGAACATCGCGGTCGGCGCCGGCTTAGGCAAGGCAGCCTGTTCAGCGTTCAGCGGGGCCGCCGGACAAAGCACCGGATACGGGCATGAGACCGCCCGTAACCATCTGAAAAGTCGTGCGGTCTTAGATGAGCCTTTAGCGATCAGCTTACCGTTTAAGAAGCTGATCGCTGATCGCTGATCGCTGAAAGCTGAAAGCTCCAGTCCACACGAGCGCGGTGGCGATCGCCGCCAGCAGCGTCATCGCACCGCCAAGAATCACGCTCATGGGCCGGTAAACCATCTCGATGACATGGCGGCCGCCCTCGACGACGACCCCGCGGACGCCGCCGTCCACGTTGTAGATCTGCGCGCGCCTGCCGTCCACCGCCGCCCTCCATCCGGGAAACCAGTTGTCGGTGAGAACCACCATGCCGCGGCACTTTAGGTCCGCCGTAATACGGATCCGGTTGGGAAGGTGGAGGGGCATCTGAACATCGTCACCGCCGGGACGGCAAAGTCCGATTTCAGGCGGCGGCTGATCGGCTACCACGACGTCATGGCGCGCATCGAAGCCCGGATCGCTTACGGCTCCGCTCTCGGCGACCCGATGCACGCTCCAAACTCGGGGAAAGGCGCTTGTATTCTCAAACACTTTGATGCCGCTTCTGCCAGTGAAAACCTCCACTTGGCCGGGTGTAAACGGCTTCGAGCCAAGGTAATACCGAATCCCTAAAAAGTCGCGTGCTCTGGGCGCGAAACGGTTGATGGTTGGGACGCTCGCTACAACGCTCGGAACGTAGGCGCTGAGGGTGTCGATGCCGTACCAGTCGCCGAGGTTGTACGGAATCAGATCCTGATCGTAGTCTATCCGGAAGGCCTGACCCTGCCGGCGCAGGTAGTCGATGAGATCCCCGTGCTCGGCGAGCCGATGAAGGTAGGGGCCTGGCTGTCCACCCGCCTCGTTGTACAGAAAATAACTGGTCACATTCCCCATCTCGAACAGGGCCAAACCGGTCAGGCAAACCGATCCGGCGGCAACGGAAATCCCTCCGGTGAGCCAGCCGCCGAATACAGCGCCCGCGAGCGCCGCCGCGATAGCCGGGATCATTAGGCGGTCATCAGTCCGCAAGGGAATCTCTGTCTCCAGGAAGATCAAAGAGGCGGTCGAGATGATCGCGGACACCGCCGCCAGCACCCAAGCCGCCCGGCGCAGCGCAACGCGGGATTCCGGGCGTGGAAGCAGATCGAGCCCATAGGCTACGAGTGGGGCCACCCCAACGGAGAAGACGAGAATCCCAGCGCTGGGCACTCGTGCTTTGTCCACAAACGGCACCAGGGAGTACAGAATGCCGTGGAGGATGCTGTTGGGCCCTAGCGAGAAGAAAAGACCCCCGGCCGCAATCGCCGTGAGCCATCGGGCCTGCCGCTCGCGCCAAGCTAGCAAAGCACCAAGGATTCCAATCGTCAGGGCGACGACGCCAATATAAGGATTGTAGTTTTGCGCTATGTTCGGGATAAAGATACCGAGGGACTCCACTGGCTTGAGCGAATACTGCTGGTGAAGCGTGTACGGAACGGTTTCACCCAGATGAAACGGCTCGGGTGTCCCGACCCAGCGCACGGCGAGCCGCCCGTATTCCGCCATCGGGATGGTCACAAAGGCGCTTGCCGCAGCGGCGGTGGTGAGCGCGCACGCTGCCAAGCGTGCGATTCGCCAGTTCACCCTGCCGCTGCGTACGGCCACCCAGATCCATAGGGCGGCCACGGCTAATGACACGAAGAGGTTCATCTGATGATGACCGGCCAGCCAGCCAAAACCGAGAAGAAACCCGGACAGCAGCGCGCTGGCCCACGGGCGTTCCCCGCGCTCCGCCCGTAGCAAATATAGGAGTACGAGCGGAGTCCACACGGCGCCGTTGACGTTTTGGGGCCAGTCCGTGTAGGCCACGTACCCGCCGAGCGCATACACACAGCCCGCGAGAACTGACGCTACTCGCGAGCGGCCCAAGTCGCGCGCGAGCGCATAGCAAGCGAGGGCAGCTCCGCAGCGAATTAGCACGAAGTACCAGTTCAGCGCATTTTGTCTGACCCAGCCGTGCCACAGCGGAAGCAGGAAAAGCAGCCAGTTTGGCGGGTACGCCGAGCCGGGTTGGCCTTGCCCAAATAGCGGCTGCCCTAGCAATCCGTTTGGGTCCCAAAGCGGAAACCTTCCGCTGTGCCATTCCGCAGCTTGGAACTGGAACCACGGAAGGACCTGGTACGCGTTGTCCGGGGCTTGCAGCCAGGTGTACTGGTTTGTGAGCGTCAGCTTCCAGTGAAACAAAACTACAATAAGCACCAACGAGAGTGGCCCAAGCAGGCGATCCTTCCAAGCCGCGACCGATCTTTGGCGAGTACGTACCACTCGGGCATTTTAGCCCAAGTTCGTCACAGAAGGGCCGGAAAATCGGCTAAGCCCTTAAGAATCAGCTCAGGCGATTGCCGAGTCTACACTACATTCGCGATTCTGTTGGAACCGATCCGGGAGGGTCAACCGGAGTTGCTGCAACAACG